>CBINGT010000460.1:0-3228 GCA_966250245.1 uncultured Anaerolineae bacterium | reverse complement strand
GGGTTGCTCAGCGGATCGGCCATCGCGGCGAAGGGGCTGGCGCCGGAGTGCCGGGTCGTCGGTATAGAGCCAGATGTGGCCGACGACGCGACACGCTCGTTCCACACGCGGACCCTGCACACCGTCCACAACCCGCCGACCATCGCCGACGGGACGCGCACGCCCTCGCTCGGCGCGGTGACGTTCCCGCTGGTGCTCGAATACGTGGACGATATGCGGACGGTCAGCGAGGACGCGATTATCGACGCAGTGCGCTTCCTGTTCTATCGCGTAAAGCTGGTGGTGGAGCCGTCGGGCGCGCTCGGCGTGGCGGCCCTGCTCAGCGGCGCCGTTCAGGCGAACGGGCGCGTCGGCGTGATCCTCAGCGGCGGGAACATCGACGGCCCGACAATGGCGCGCATCCTCACCGGCTGAGGCGCTCAGTTTGCGACGACTTGCAGCGTGACGCTGGCCGAGTCGCCCCGCACGTCATCCCGCCAGGGCACGATCTCCAGTGTGTGCGTCCCGGTGCTGTCCGGCTCGTAAGTGAAATAGCCCTGGAAAAGCTGCTGCCCGCCGATCGGCAGGGAAAAGATCACCCGGTCGAAGCGCCGCAGCTCCACCCGCGTTAGCCCCTGATTATCGCGCACCGAGAACTGGATCTCGACCGTGTCGCCCAGCTCAACCTGCGTGTTGTTGGCGGGGGACTGCACCGCCGCGCTGGGACGGTCCAGCGGCGTGGGTGACGCGGCGGGAACGGTCGGCGTGGCGCGGCTCGTTTCCTCGTTGTCGCCATCGAGCAAGCCGGTCGCCAGCACGACGATCACGCCGAGCAACACAATCGCGCCCGCCGCGATCGCGATCCCCCACAGCCAGCGGCCGAGCGCCATCCGTTCCGGCTCCGGCTCGTATTCGTATCCCCCGGCGTAAGGCGGCGTGTAGGCGGGCGGTTGCTGCACCGGCGGCTGATAGCTGGCGGACGGCTGGACCGGCTGCGGCGGTGGCGGGGGCACGTAGCGCGGCGGGGGCGCGATCGTTGGGGGAGCGGGCGCCTGCTCGGTGGGCATGGTGGGCGCCTCGTCGGGCGCTTCGTCGGCGGTCGCGTGCGCGAGCAGGTCTTCCTCCACCATGCGATCTTCGAGCGCGTCCAGTTCGGCAGCGGTCACACCGCTGCGCCCCTGCTCGAACAGCGTCTGCTCCGGCAGGCGCGCCGGCTGGCGGATCGCCTCTTCCAGCGCGACGGCCAGTTCCCCGGCCGAGGCGTAACGATCCTCGGGCCGCTTGGCGAGCGCCTTGGTGATCACCGGCTCGAGGGTCAGCGGCAGATCGGGCTTGATGGTGTGCGGCTGCGGCGGGTCCATGTCGAGGTGCTGGTACATCAGGCCGTGCGGCGTCTCGGCGGAGAACGGCACCTGCCCGCACAGCATCTGGTAGACGATCACGCCCAGCGCATAAATATCCGTCCGCCCGTCGATCGGTTCGGCGCGCCACTGCTCCGGCGCCATGTAGGTCGGCGTGCCCATCACCGCGCCGGTCGCGGTCAGGCCGGTGGTCGGACCGCCGCTGAGCATCTTGGCGATGCCGAAATCGGTCAGATAGGCGTTGCCCAGGTTGTCGAGCAGGACGTTCGTCGGCTTGAGGTCGCGGTGGACGATGCCGCGCAGGTGCGCGTAATCCAGCGCCGACGCGATCTGCCGGGTGAGGTCGATCGCGCGCTTGATCGGCAGCGCGCCGCCGCGTAGCTCATGCGCAAGGTTGCCGCCTTCCATCAGGCGCATGACGAGGTAGATCGTCTCGCCCTCGCGCCCGAAGTCGAACACCGGCAAGATGTGCGGGTGCTGCAACCGGGCGATGATGCGCGCCTCGCGTTCGAACCGCTCCGCGAACTCCGGCTCGGCGGCCAGTTCCGGACTGATGATCTTGATCGCGACATCGCGATCCATGCTCGGCTGGTGCGCCCGGTAGACGGTCGCCATGCCGCCCTTGCCAATCACCTCGTGGAGTTCGTACGGCCCCAACCGTCCGTCGCTCGGAAGAGTCATGTGAATCGCGCTCCGCTTCCTACTTGTTTACCCTGGTTTTAGGTGAATCGGCCCAGGGCGACAACCGCGCCAGACAACGATCGGTCAGTCCTTGCGAAAGATCAGAATGTTCTGGTGGATGATGTTCGGGACGTACGCGCTCGGATAGCCGTAGGGCCGGATGCGCGTGCCCGTACTATACCAGATTTTCTCGCCCTTAAAGCGCCAGCCGAGCGCCCGATACCGCTCCGCCACGATGGCCGAGGTGTGGATGTACTCGCCGCCCTGGTACGCGTCGCGCAGGATCATCGCGAGGTAGCGGCGCGGCTTCAACACGCGCAACATCTGCGCGCCGACCTCGTCCAACGCGTCGAAGAACGCCTCGAACGAGCCGAGCTTGCTCAGGTCACGCGGATCGTCGCTGTAGGGCACGTAGCTGCTGCGCCGGTTCGAGTGGCCGTAGAGGATGCTCGCTTCCTCGCCGGACATCGTCTGCTCAAGCTCAGGGCTGTAGGGCGGATCGGTCGCGATAAAGTCTACCGAATGGTCCTCAAGCGTCGGCAGCACTTCGCGGCAATCACCCTGGATGAACGGATGCGGCGTCAGGTTTTCCTGCTCGCAGACGGCGTGATACAGCGCGATCGACGCCGGGTTGAGCTCGATGCTCAGCGAGCGCCGCCCCGCGAGGTGCGCGCCGAGCGCCGTCCCACCCGCCCCGCCGAATGGATCCAGCACCAGATCGCCGCGCTTGCTGAAGAACTCGATCAGCTCCTGCATAAGCTGCGGCGGCTTGTTCCCACCCTGGCGCTTGCGGATCTCGTGCCCCAGAATCGACGGGTACGTCGTGCGCATGACGGACTTGGTAAACCACAGCCACTCCGCGCCAGTCAGATCGTTCAGGCGATTGCGTGGGTGCTGCTCGGACGGGTCGCCATTATCGCCCGGCGCGTCCCCATTCGAAAACGCTTCCTGCACGCGCCGCTCCGTCACATACGCCGCCAGCCGCTCCAGAAAGGCGTCCAGCGTCGAGGCAGGGACGCACGCATCCAGGCTGAGCGGCATGTCCAGCTCGCGGCTCAACCCGGCCTCTATCAGGCGGCGGATGTGATCGACCATCTCTTCGTCTGCGCCGTTATTCATGGTCTTATCCTGCGCGGGTTCCGGTTTCGCTGCCCCGATCATACACGATCCCGCGCTTCCCCGCGCAGCCAGCCCCTTTCTGCCGATC
>CBINGT010000459.1:0-3230 GCA_966250245.1 uncultured Anaerolineae bacterium | reverse complement strand
CGCTGGCCGTGCTGGGTGCGGTGCGCGGCTGGCGCGACCTGCCGGGCACGGTCGCTGAGGCGATCGGGCTGGTGCTGGCGGCGGGGGTGCCGCTGCTGGCGTATTTCGGGCTGGCGCGCTGGCTGGCGCAGACCGATCGCGCCAACCTGCAACAGTTCGGCGAGCAACTCAGCGACGGGATCGTGCTGGCGGCGATGGTCTGGCTGGCGCTTGTCGCGCTGGCGGCGCGGCGTTGGGACCGTCCGGCGCTGCGTTATGGGAGCGGTTTGCTGGCGGCGGCGGTGGTTGCGCTGGCGGTCTTCGTGCCGATGTACCATTACAGCCTGCTGCACCCGGATGAGTTCTGGAACCGGACGCGCGGGCGCATGTTCGGCGAGGAAGCGTTCTGGCGCGTCGATCCGGCGACGGGCGTTGCCGCGCCGTATGAGCCATCGTTGAGCGATCAGATCGAGCATATCTGGCAGCGGCGGGGCGTTCTGGCGGACAACCTCGCGGATGCGCTGCGCATGGCGCACTGGCAGGGCGATGGGGCGTGGATTAACAACGCGCACAGCCGCCCGGCGCTGGATGGGCTCTCCGGCGGGCTGCTGGCGCTCGGGCTGGTGCTGTGGGCGATCCGGCTGGTGCGGCGGCGCGACCCGGTTGACTGGCTGATCCCGGCGGCTGCGCTGATCATGCTGCTCCCCTCGGCGCTGACGCTGGCTTATACGATCGAGAATCCGAGCTTCACGCGGACGAGCGGCACGATCCCCGCGATCTTCCTGGTGGCCGCGCTGCCGCTGGGCGCGCTCGGCGCGGGGTTGAGCGGCGCGCCGGTGACACGCGTCCGCGCGGGAGCGGGCGCCGTCGCGAGCGCGCTTGCGATCGCGCTGGTGCTGGCGGTGGCGATCGGCCCGAACTGGGACGGCTATTTCACGGACTATCGCCTTAGCTACAACCAGAGCTGGAAGCCCTATCACGCGATCGCCGCGCCGATGAAGGCGTTTGCGCAGGGCGAGGGCAGCTATGGCAACGCGTTCATGGTCGCATATCCGCACTGGCTCGACCACCGGATTCTCGGCGCGGTGGCGGGCGACCTGCGCTGGCCGAACGGGCTGGTCACGCGCGAGGAGATCACTATGCGGATCGCGGCGAACGAGGGCACGCCCTACGCCTTCGACGCGACGCGCCCGCTGTTCGTGATGGTCCACCCGCAGGACAGCGAGACGATCCCGTTCCTGGAAGACCTGTTCCCTGGCGGGCAGACCGAGCGCTACGTCTATACCTACGAGACGGAATCCGGCATGCAGAGCGGCGAGTTTCTGATCTACACCGCGCCGCCAATCGTCTCTCCGGCGGAGTGAGGCAAGCGCGCGGCGAGCGTGTATCATCCACGATCACCCCTTGACGGTATCTGGCGAACGGGATAGCGTAGGACGAGCGTGCCGGGTGGTGATCAGGACGACGTAACGGAACGACGCTTTGGCAGAATCACAGTTGCCTTCTCCCAATCCCGATAGGGTTGAGTCTGCTCCGGCGCTCGATGTGGCTGCGCCGGAGCCTGACGTGATCGACGAACAGGTCTTCTCGCGGCGCGGGGTCGCGCTGAACGTCCGCCCGCTGGACGCGCTGTTGTACGCGTTGCTGGTCGCGATCCTGGCGGTGGGCGCGTGGCTGCGTTTTGACGGGCGCAACTGGGACGACTTCACGCACCTGCACCCGGACGAGCGCTTCCTGACCGACGTCGTCAGCCTGCTCAACGGCCCGCTGAGCTTTTCCGATTCCGATCCGACGGTGGCCGAGCAACATCGCCTGCGTTGCGAGGCGCGCTACCCCGCGCAACCGATCGATCCTGACGACCCCGACACGTTTCTCTCGGCGCAGAGCGAGGCCGGGCGCGGCGGTTACTTCGACGCGGACTGTTCCCCGCTGAACCCGAACAACCTCGGCAAGGGGCTGTACGTTTACGGCGAGTTCCCGCTGTTCACCGTCCACTTCGCGGGCGTGGCGACCTCGCACCTCTCGCGGGACTGGCACAGCTTCCTCGAAACCTTCGACCCGGACTCGGCTGCCACCCATCGTGTGACGACTGTCTGGGAGACGTACGTCGGCGCGCAGCTTGTCGGGCGGAGCGTCGCGGCAGCAGCGGACTGCCTGACGATTATCGTGCTGTTCCTGCTGGGGCGGCGGTTGTATGGGCGCTGGGTCGGCTTGCTGGCGGCGGGCTTCTACGCTGTCGCGCCGTTCCCGCTGCAACAGTCCCATTTCTGGACGGTTGACACGTTCACCACCTTCTGGGTGACGCTGGCGCTGTATTTCGCGGTCCGCGCGCTGGACGGGGCGAGCGAGCGTCGCGGCGCGCCCGCGCTGGCGTATCTGGCACTGTGGGCGGGCGCGGTGATCTGGGAAGCGGGCTATTGGGAGCGCCCGGCGCTTGGCGGAGTGCTGCTCGGCGTGTTCTTCCTGGTGGTGCTGGCGATCGTCGCCGCGCTGCGCGGGCTGGCGCCGGACCGTTTCCGGCGAACAGTGCTGGTTGCGGCCGGGCCGATTGCCGCGCTCGGCTACCTGATCCTGGTAACCGCACTCGATCTGCTGGCGCCGCGCCCGTTCCCGCTGGCGAGCGGGATGCAGGCGCTCGGCATGGCGGCGCTGTTCTACGGGCTGGCGGCGGTGGTGCTGGAAGTGATCGCGGACCTGTTGCTCCGCCCGCGCCGCGCCGGAGAGCGCACGCCCCGCCCGGTGTGGATCGCGTCCGCGCTGGGCCTGCTGTGGCTGGCGCTGGTGATCGCCGTGCTGCTCGAAGCGGTCGCGCCGTGGGCCGCGCTGCTGGTCGCGATCGCCGGGGTCGCGTTGCTGATCGTGGACGTGACCGGCCTGGGCGATTACGCGCTGTTCGGCATGGCGCTGGGCGCGTCGGTTGCCAGCCGGATTAACGTCGCGCCGCTGGCGGGGATTATCGTGCTGGCGGCGGCGATCCGCCTGCTGCCCGCGCTCGACCGCGCTGTGGACCGCACGCGTCGCTCGCAGATCGTCGCGCACACGCTCAGTGGCGTGATGGCGGCGGCGGTGATTTCGCTGGTCGTATTCCGCCTGCTGCAGCCGCACGCCTTCCTGGGGCCGGGCATCTTCGGCCTGTGGTTCAACCCCGGCTGGCTGGAAGACGCTCGCGAATCCGCCACGCTGACTTCGGGCCAGTGGGACGCGCCGCCCAATCACCAATGGGCGAGCCGCACGCCGTACCTGTTCCCCTG
>CBINGT010000458.1:0-3250 GCA_966250245.1 uncultured Anaerolineae bacterium | reverse complement strand
CGGATAGTAGCACGACCGTTTCCCCGAGTGAGACGCCGCCCGCCGTCGCCGCCGCGCCGACCGAGACGCCGACTGTGCTGTTTGGCGCGATCGTCGGCGGAGAGTCGCCCATCGTGCCGCCCGCCAGCCCCTCACCGCTGCCGAGCGCCACACCGACGCCGCAGCCGGTCACGCCCGCGTCGAGCGGTCCGTTCGGCCCAATTGTCGGGCCGGGTCATACGCTTGTCCCGACCGAAACGCGCGCGCCCACACAGACCGCCATCCCGAGCGGCCCGTTCGGCCCGATCGTCGGACCGGATCACACGCTGGTCCCAACCGAGACGCGCCTTCCCCCGACGCCGATCCCATCCATCGAGCCAACGCCCGGACCCAGCCCCACGCCCGGCCCCGGCCTACAAAGCGCGCTGATGGGCATCCAGATTCACCCGCACATCGACAGCCGCGAAATCGAGACGGTCATCACCTTGACACGCGAGCTCGGCGTGAAGTGGGTCAAGTTTCAGTTCGCGTGGGCGCTGCTGGAGTCGGAGCGCGGGCGCTACACCGAGCAGTATTTCATCCTGACCGACTACGTCAAGCGCTTCCACGACCAGGGTTTCAACGTGATGATCAGCGTGGCGAAGGCGCCCGGCTGGGCCCGCCGCGCCACCGCCGACGGGATCATGCATGAGGACGCCCCGCCCGATAACCCGCAAGACCTCGCGGACTTCATCAGCGCGGTGCTGAATCACCTGGGCCGGGACGTGCATGGCCGCCCGTACATCTCGGCAGTCGAGGTGTGGAACGAGCCGAACCTGGAGCGCGAGTGGTACGGCCACCCGCTGACCGGCGAGGAATATATGCGCTACTTCCGCCCGGCGTATCAGGCAGTGCGCGCCTTCTCGCCCGAGGTCACCGTCATCACGGCGGGACCCGCGCCCACCGGCACGTCGCATTGGTCCACTGACGACCGCGCGTGGCTGCGCGGGCTGTACGCCGCCGGTCTGGCGAGCTACGGCGCGGATGTGGCGGTCGGCATTCACCCTTACGGCTGGGCGAATCCACCAGACGCGCGCTGCTGCGCGAACCCTGGTCGCGGCTGGGACGATCAGCGACAGTTCTTCTTCCTCGACACAATTGAAGACTACCGCACGATCATGGTCCAGGCCGGGCACGGCGAGGCGCAGTTGTGGGCGACCGAGTTCGGCTGGGCGACGTTCGATGGGCTGCGCACGGCGGACAACGTTCGCCCGCCCGATCCCGCCGACACGGCCTATTTCGGCTTCATCGACCAGACCGCGCAGGCGGCCTACACCGTCCGTGCCTTCCAGATCGCCCAATCGCTACCGTACATGGGGCCGATGATCCTGTGGAACCTGAACTTCGCGGCCATCGGCGGCGCAGTCGATCGCGGCGATCCGAAAGCGGGCTACGGGCTGATCGACAGCCTGTGGCAGCCGCGCCCGGTCTACCAGTATCTCCAGCAGGCGCCGAAGTCGTGAAGCAGCAGTTAGCGGTCAGTAATTAGCGATTAGCAACAAGAGCAAACTGACCGCTCTCACATGCCGATCGCTTGCTGGCGGAGCCGTCGCCGCGCCAAGCATGCTTCCTTAGCTAACTGCTAACGGCTAACCGCTAATCGCTAACAAAAAACGGGCGAGAGCCTGCGCCCTCGCCCGCTGTCACTCATCCGACCGCCGGACTTAATCGTCGGCGAAATCGTCCTCGAGCTCTGCTTCTTCCTCGTCGTCAAAGAGGTCGTCCTCTTCGTCGAGTTCCTCATCCTCATCGTCGAGGATCTCGTCGTCCAGAATTTCCTCTTCGTCGTCAACGATCTCGTCGTCTTCGATCAGGTCGGCTTCTTCGTCGTCTTCGACGAGGACGTCCTCGTCTTCTTCCTCATCGTCGGCGATCAGCTCGTCCGCCTCTTCGAAGTCCTCTTCGTCGAGGTCATCGAGCAGCACCAGATCTTCGTCCTCGTCCTCGTCCTCTTCGTCGTGATCGTGCCGCACAACCTGGCGCTCAAGCTCCTCATTCTCGACCGCGATCTCGCGATCCTGGTAGGTGTGGAAGCCCGTCCCCGCCGGGATCAGCTTGCCGATGATCACGTTCTCCTTGAGGCCAAACAGCCGGTCCGCCTTGCCCTCGATCGCCGCGCCCGCCAGCACCTTGATCGTATGCTGGAAGCTCGCCGCCGAGAGGAAGCTGTCGGTGGTCAGCGCGGCCTTGGTCACGCCGAGCAGCACCGGCACCGCCGACGCAGGCTCCTTGCCTTCCGCGATCAGCCGCTCGTTGAGGTCGAGCAGCAACAGGCGGTCAACCAGCTCACCCGGCAGCAACTCGCTGTCGCCGCTGCGGGTGATCTGAACCTTGCTGAGCATCTTGCGGATCATCACTTCAAAGTGCTTGTCCGCGATGTTCACGCCCTGGTTGCGATAGACGTTCTGCACTTCCGTCAGCAGATAGTGCTGGACGGCCTCGCGGCCCAGGATACGCAGGATGCGGTGCGGGTTCTTCGAGCCTTCCGTCACCTGCTGACCGGCCTCGATATGCATACCATCGTAGATGCCGTCGAGCAGGCGCGCGTTCTGCGGAAGCTCGTACTCGCGCGACTCTTCGACTTCCTTGCGGACGTAGATGGTGTGATCTTCGAGATAGACCTCGCCATCCATCCCGGCGACCAGCTCTTGCTCGCTCGCGCCGTTGGACGAGTTGCTGCGCGCCAGCACGGTGCCTTCGCGCACCACCGCGCCGTCCTCAACCAGAATTTCCCAGTCGTCAGGCAGGTCGTGCCGCTCGCTCTGGACCTGGCTGTTGATCACCCGCGCAATACGGATGCCCTCGCGCCGCTCCAGCCGCAGCGTGCCGCTGATGTCCACCACCACGGCCTCGCCCTTCGGCTTCTTGCGCGCTTCGAACAACTCTTCCACGCGCGGCAGACCGCTCGTGATGTCACCGCCCGCGCCCGCCGCCACACCGCCGGTGTGGAAGGTACGGAGCGTCAACTGCGTGCCCGGCTCGCCGATCGACTGCGCGGCGACGATACCCACCGCCGCGCCGATCTCCACCAACTCGCCACGGCCCAGGTCACGCCCATAGCACAGCGCGCAGATGCCGTGGATCAGCGAGCAGGTCATCGGGCTGCGGACCACCACCGACTCGACCACCGCGCGCTCCAACCGCTCGGCAATTTCCTCGGTGATCATCTCGTTGCGGCGGACGATCACCTCGCCCGTCTCCGGGTCGAAGGCATCGCGCGCGGCGATACGGC
>CBINGT010000457.1:0-3262 GCA_966250245.1 uncultured Anaerolineae bacterium | reverse complement strand
CTCGATTCCGGGACGCTGCACAGCGTTCCGGTCATCGACCGGCTGGCGATGTAGCCGCTTAGTAAAAACAGCAGAGCGGGGCGACTACCCCGCTCTGCGTTTGATTCGCGTCTGTGCCGCGCCTTACCCCTGCGGCGAAACGTTCTGATTCAGCCGGAACAGATTGTCCGGGTCATAGCGGCGCTTGACGGCGACCAGCCGGTCCCACGTCGCGCCCGGATACGCTTCGCGGACGCGCGCTTCACCCTCAGCCTCGAGGAAGTTGACGTACGCGCCCGGCTCGCCCTCGCGTAGTTCGGCGGCAAGCTGCTCGACCCACGCTGCGTGCGTGGCTGCTTCGGCCGGGTTCATGTACAACGCGGCGACGTTTGCCATAATGGCCCGGTTGCGGTGGGCGAAGGCGGTCGCCTCAGCGGGCACACGCGCCATCGCGCCGCCCAGCACACGAAGCTGTACCGCCGACATCATCGCGCTTGAGTTTTGCAACCCCTCAAGGATCAACTCGGCGGTCGCACGGTCGAACGTATCCCGAAACAGGGTGCGCCCGGTCGCCAGCGGGTGATAGTCGCCGCCCTCTTCGGGCGGGTAGATTTCCGGATACCGCATCGGGCGGAGCATGTCCGCCAGCGGCGTAGCCAGCGCGCGGAAGGGTGCGAACACCTGCTCCCCGTTGGCAGGATTCCCGGCGTAAACCATGATCGCCAGAACGATCAGCTTTCCGTGAACATTTGGCGGAAGAAACGGCATCGGCGGCGCGACCATCACATTGGCGATGGTGGACAGTTCCTCAGGCGCTGCGTTCGCCGCTTCCATGAATCCGGTGATGACGTCGGCCGTCGCGGGCAGGATCAGCATCCCGCCGTAAACGTTATCGACCTCATGCAACCGGAACTTGAAGCGGGTGACGACGCCGAAGTTCCCGCCGCCGCCCCGAATCGCCCAGAAGAGATCGGGGTAATTCCGTTCGTCGATGTAGAGACACTGGCCGTCGGCGGTGACAATCTCCGCGGCCAGCACGTCGTCGATCGTCAGTCCGTACTTGCGAACTAGGAAGCCGATGCCGCCGCCGAGCGTAAGCCCGCCGATCCCGACCGAGCCTGTGTCGCCAAAACCGGTCGCCAGTCCGTACTCGCCCGCTGCGGCGGTGTACTCGCCAGCCGTCAGACCGCTCTCGGCCCAGGCCGTTTGCGTGTCGGGGTCGATTTCCAGATGCTTCATCGGGGAAAGATCGATGACGATCCCACCATCCGAGACACCAAACCCGGCGCCGCTGTGCCCGCCGCTGCGAACGGCAAGTTCTGTTCCGGTTTCACGCGCGAACACAACAACGTTCGCAACGTCGGCTGCATCCGCCACACGAACAACCGCGGCAGGGCGACGGTCGAACCCGGCGTAGAACACCGTGCGCGCCGCATCGTACTCGGCGTCATCCGGCGCAATAACCTGTCCGCTGACTCGGGCGCGCAGTGCTGCGACGAAATCAGCAGCCGCTGCGCTCTGCGTGGTCGTGCCGTTCTCACGTTGAGGTGACATTGACATGCTGCGATGCTCCTTGTCTGCGGCCCCATTGTGGGGACACTTTAGAACGGACGGTACACAGTCGTCGAGCGTTTGGCCGAATAAATCAGACGCTCACCATGTTTATTTACGTATGGGAGTGAATCGAGTTGCGCCGGAACGGAGATTAATTCCGCGCCGCCGCGACAGCAGGAGAGGGGCGGCCGCCCACCCAGACGGCGCGCCCCGAACCGGCCCGTGAGAGGGTTATTCGATGGAGTGACGGCGATACAGCCAGCTTGTGATCGGGATCGAGATCACGATGATCGCCACCGACCAAGCGACCGACCACCACGCCGAGTCGCCGAGCGGCGTGCCGACCAGCCACGCGCGCACCGCATTGATGGTGTGCGTCACCGGCTGGTTCTCGGCGAACGTGCGCAGCGCCGCGGGCATCGTGTGCGTCGGCACGAAGGCGCTGGAGACAAACGTCAGGGGCATGATCAGCACGAAACCGACCCACTGCGCCGCTTCGAGGCTCTTGACCATCAGCCCCAGAATGGCCGACAGCCACGAGATCGCCAGGGTGAACAGCAGCGACAGCGCGATCACATACACCCAGTCGGTCAGGCTGGCGTCGGGGCGGAAGCCCACCGCCAGACCCGCCAGCAGGATGATGATCCCCGAGATGATGTTGCGCACGAGGTCCGCCGCGATGTGCCCGATGACCAGCGCGCTGCTCGACATAGGCAGCGAGCGGAAGCGGTCGACAATGCCTTCTTTCATATCGACCGCGAGGTTGATGGTCGTGTAGTTCGCGCCAAAAGCCAGCGTCTGGATCAGAATCCCGGCGAACAGGTAGTTCGCGTAGCTCACCTCGCCGGTATCGATCGCGCCGCCGAGCACGTAGCGGTTCAGCAGCATGAACATGATCGGGAAGACGATCAGCGATAGCACCTGATCCATGCTGCGGACGATGTGCAGCACGCTACGCTTCGCCATAATCCACGAGTCAGACAGCGCCCAATACAGCCGCGACCGGCGTTCCGGCCGGACAGGAGCCATCAGCACCGTATATTCAGCCATGATCAGCGCTCCCCACCGTTCTTACGAGATCCGTTGTCGGTCAGGAAGAGAAACACGTCGTCGAGCGTGGGACGGCGCATGGTCACGCTTTCCACTTCGACCTGCGCCTCATCGAGCCGCTGCAGGATGTGCCGCAGACTGGTCGCACCGTCGCTGGCCGCAATGGTCAAAACGCGCTGCTCCACAATGGCCTGGAGCTGGTGCCCGTCTACGGCCTGCTGTGCCAGCGCGAAGTTGCTGCGCTGGGAAATGGTCACGTCGATGTGGTCCGCGCCGACACGCGCCTTGAGGCTGTTGGCGTCGCCCTCGGCGATGATGCACCCCTCGTCAATGACCATAATCCAGTCCGCGAGCTGATCCGCTTCTTCCATATACTGGGTGGTCAGCAGAATCGTCGCGCCGTTGTTCGCCAGGTCCTTGATCAGCGCCCACATGCTCAAGCGGCTGCGGGGGTCAAGGCCGGTCGTGGGCTCGTCAAGGAAAATGATCGGCGGAGCAGCGATCAGGCTCATGGCGAGGTCCAGGCGTCGCTTCATCCCGCCGGAATAGGTCTTCACCGGGCGGCGCGCAGCGTCCACCAGGTCGAACTGCTCCAGAAGCTCGCGCGTGCGGCGCTTGGCGTCAGCACGGCTCAGCCGGTAGAGGCGGCCGAGCATCAGCAGGTTTTCCTCGCCGGTCA
>CBINGT010000456.1:0-3263 GCA_966250245.1 uncultured Anaerolineae bacterium | reverse complement strand
TCAAAGCGGGTCAGCGCCCACAGCAGCGGACCCGACCGGCTGAGCAAGCGCATCTCCTGGATGGCGGCCCGTCCGGCGCTGTCGAGCGTGGGCGCAAAGCAGAACTCGATCAGATTGGCGATGTCGCCCAGGTCGCGCCGAAGCTGGACAGGGCGAAGGCCCGTCTCGCGACGGGCGGGCTGCGTGGTAATGGCGCCTGCTGCCATGCCGCAACCTCACAGAGTTATAGGCCCGGCGCGGCCGGGTCGGACACACTCACTCGCGGTTTTCGAGCGCCGCCAGCAACCGCTCCGCCTCTTCGATCGTGATCTTGCCGTCCTGCACCATGCGCAGGACCATCAGGCGCTCTTCCTCGCGGACCGGCTCGACCGGCGGGCGAGGGGGCGCAGGCGGCTCGGGCGGGAAGCCCCAGGCGAAGCGCGGCTCGCCGAAATCGCGCTTGCGGCTTTTCATCTTGCGACGGTCGAGGCTGCGTCGCGCGCGCTCGACCTGCCGCTCTGCGTGGCGCGCGGCCTGGCTCGCGATACGGGCGGCGTGCTCTGCAAAGCGCTCGCTGTGCGCCTGGATGCGCTCGTCCAGCCCCTCAAACTGCTGGTTCAGCTTCTCCTCAAGGCTGCTCAGCCGCGCCTCAAGCTCTTCCTCGATCTGCGCGCCGAGGTTGAAAACGTAGTCCTCTTCCTCGCCGATGATGCGCAACTCGCTGCCCGCGCTCAGCCAGACATCCGCCGCGCCGTCGCCGACTGTGATGAACGTTCCCTCGTTCTTTTCGGTCACGTCGGCTTCAACGTCCAGCTCGAATTCCACATCAGGCGGCAGCCGGAACTGCGCGCCCGTGTCGGGCTGGATGCGGCATAGGATATCACTGCCTGCGTTAAAACGATACTCGTGTCCGGCGTGGAACGCAATGTTCAACACCAGGTCGTCGCCCACATTGTCGACGACGCAGCTTCCTTCGATTGCCCGCAGGAACAGGTCTGCGCCGACGTTCTGGATGTGCAGGTTTCCGGCGATCTCGCGCAGCGTTGCGTCGCCGCCGACGTTCTGGATGGTGACGTCGCCCTCGGCCCACTTGAGGCGCAAGTCGCCGCCCACGGTGCGGATCGTGGTCGCACGCCCGACGTGCCCGATCGTCAGATCGCCGCCGATGCTTTCGATCTCGACGTTGCCCTCCAGGTCTGCGATGCGCGCATCCCCGCCGACGTGATAGACCACGACCTTTTTCATCTCCGGCGGCACGAAGACGCGGCAGTCACCGCCGCAATGCACCATATACGGCTGCCCGCCGCCGATGTTCTCGATCTGCGGGTTGTCGCCGTCGACGATCATCTCGCCGTGCCCGCGCCCGCGCAGCACCAGGTCGCCGCCGACCGTCTGCACAATCACTGGCACGTTTACGTCAATCTGGTCAATCCGTTTTGCCACGGCTGCTTTCTCCTCATTGATGCGGCGTGGGGCGTGCCGGTCTGATGGCGGCTTGCGTCCCCGCGCCGTGGCTGTCTTTCAATTCCGGTAGTGGTACGGTGGATCGGTCAGTCAATGTAGATATGGACGCGCTCGTTGTCCTCGACGTCTTCAACCTCGACCAGCGTGCCGGAAAGCTCTTCACCATTGAGTGCGTTCAGCACTTCGTCCACCGTCTCGCGGTCGATCTCATTGGTGAAGCGCGCGCCGATCCGCATGCCGAAGCGCATCAGGCCAAGCGGCACGTTGATCCGCACCCGGTTGCGCCCGCTGTCCAGCTCGCTGACGTCGATGTGCAGCGAGCGCCACTTCCCCACCGTCTTGTGGCGCGAGGGCGCGGCAGGCGGTTGGAGCGACGGTGGTGTGGGCGGCGCGGGGGGCTCGAATGACGCCTCAGGCGCGGGTGGAGGCTCTGGCGCGGGCGGGGTGGGCGGAGCTTCTTGGCCCGAGCCCGCCGGGATCTGTGCCAGCAACTCGGTAGCGCGCTCGACGTCGATCTCGCCACGGGACAGCATCTCGAGGATTTCTTTACGCGAAGCCATGCCGATCACTCCTTGGGATGTGGCTGGATCATGCTGAGCGGGCCAGCTACGGTAGCTCGCCGCGCAGCAGCTCGATCGCTTCTTCCGACGTGATTTTGCCTTCCGCCAGATCGTCAAGCACCTGGCGGCGGGCTTCGGGGCTGATCAGGTCATCGACGGGGTCGGATGTGCCGGGCACTTCGTAGCCGAGCGCCTCGATCACTTCGTTCAGCCGGCTGCGGACGGTGGGATACGACACGTTCAGTTCCTTTTCGACGTGCCGGATCTTCCCCTCGCAGCGCAGGAAGACCTCGACGAACTCGAGTTGTTCCGGGGTGAGCAGCGCCAGCCGCCCCAGCGAGAAGCGGCCTTCTACCGACACGTCACAGTTCGGGCAGTGCAGCCGCTGGATGATCATGGCCTCACCGCAAACCGGACATGGACCTGGAACGGGATAGACTGGATACATGAAGCTCCCTCGTTTGGTCACCCTGCGAACCGGGCGAGATTCTCCGTGCATGCCGTTCTTGTGAGTATCGTAGCAAGGTGTGTTGAAAATGTCAACCAATAGATTAACTTTTAGCAGGTGTTTTGTTTTGTTTGTTGAGAATTGGATTAAAACCGTGCTGGAAATGAGATTCCGAAACGTCTTAAAATTTCTACTCTCTGATCGCAAATTACATCAAGTAGATTTTAGAGAAAAGGTGCGCGCCCATGTCAACTAAAATCTTGCGTATCGCACGGATTGCGATCAATCGAGAATCCACGTATGCTTTAGATGCCAGCGGCGTGTGAAAGCGGGCGCGCCGTGGCATCCCCGCCTGCAGAATGCTTGAGTGTTGAGAAAGGAGGTAGACCGATGACGCTGTGGTGGCACTGGTTGACCGCCCAGACACGCGCGCGTGGCTGGACCAGCGGACAGGGTCTGGTGGAATACGCTCTGATCCTGATCTTCGTCGCCGTCGTGCTGATCGCCCTGCTGACCATCCTGGGGCCGGGCCTGAAACAGATCTATCAGGACATCGTCGACGAGCTCAACGCGATTTAGCGCGCCGTCCGCTTGCGGTCCAAGCGGTAGTTTGCTTGTTTTTCCGGCATCATTAATGAGTCATCGAGTGCCCCCGCAATCGCGGGGTTTTTTTTGTGGAGCGGTTAGCCGTTAGCGATTTTTCCCCTCTCCGTAAACGGAGAGGGGCCAGGGGTGAGGTTTTGTGCGCTGGCGAAATACGTTCATTGCTTTTGAGAGGTCACCTAACCGCTGCTCTTGCCTTTGCTAACTGC
>CBINGT010000455.1:0-3275 GCA_966250245.1 uncultured Anaerolineae bacterium | reverse complement strand
ATGCAGACCGTGCAGTACAACTTCGGTATCCCGGTCAATGACTATGTGATCATTGACTTCAACACGTTTATAGACATCATTGACCTGATTGGCGGGATCGACGTCTACGTGCGGGAGCCGATCAACGACCCGCTGTATCCCGACATGAATTACGGCTACGACCCGTTCTACCTCTCAGCGGGTTGGCAGCACCTGGACGGCGAGACGGCGCTGAAATATGCACGTACCCGCCACAACTCTGACGATATCGACCGGCAGCGCCGCCAGCAGGATGTGATTTACGCCATCCGCGACCGGGTGCTTGCCACCGATATGATCACGACCCTCGCGCCGCAGGCGTTTACGCTGTGGGCGGAGTTGAGGGACGGGATTCGCACCGGGCTGTCGCTCGAACAGATCGTGCAGCTTGCGTGGTATGTGAAGGACATCCCGGCCGAGAATTTCTCGCGCGGGATCGTGGACTGGGAGCACGTCATCCCGACAAACTGGCAGGGCATGGATATCCTGGTGCCGAACCGGGAGAAGCTCGGTCAGTTGATGGTGACGGTGTTCGGCCCGGATTATAATCGTTAGCTTTCTGCAATTTTGAGAATTGAGGCGAGGATGCCGCATGCGTGCATCCTCGGTTGATCGCTGCGGCGCGCTGTCTAGTCGCCGCAGCGATGTTGAGTCGAAGGAATTGTCCAAGTATGTCTGCTCTTGAAACTATCCTCGCGACGCTCGATAAACGCCGCCGGAAGCTCACTCAGCCATATTACGTGCCAGGGCTGTGGGTGGACGCACGCACCACTGCCGCACAGCGCGTCGATCCTTACCGGTTCTACGCCGACTGCGTGCGGAACATCCTCAATGCGGAGCCGGTGCCGTTGGTGCAGGGGCCGGGTGGCGGCGAGTGGTCGCGGCATGCGCGCGTCTACAACCTGTTTCCGCGTGTGACGGCGGCGTTCGATCATGCGCAGGATGGCCGCCTGACGATCGGCCCGTCGCCTGACGGCTGGCGCGAGACCGGCACGCTGCTAAAGTGCATCGCGCTGCTGCCCTACCTGCAAAGCATGGAGATCAACACGGTCCACCTGCTGCCGATTACGGCAGTGGGACGCGACGGGCGCAAAGGGACGCTTGGCTCGCCCTATGCGATTCGCGACCCGTACCGGCTTGACGAGAACCTCGACGAGCCCGCGCTGGGGCTGGACGTCGAGACATTGTTCGCGGGGTTTGTCGAGGCAGCGCACCGGCTTGGCATCCGCGTGGTGATGGAATTCGTGCTGCGTACGGCGGCGAAAGATGCGGACTGGGTCGCGGAGCATCCGGACTGGGTTTACTGGATCCGCGAGGACATTCCCGACCGGCAGCCTGGCTCTCACGATCCAAACAGCTACGGCGCGCCAATCTTCCCCCCCGCCGATCTGCACCGCGCCAAAGAGCTGGTCGCCGCGCACGATTTCTCTGCGCTGCCCGCGCCGCCCAAGGTCTATCGCGCCATGTTCACAGAGCCGCCGCGCTCCGAAAATGTGCACCGCGAAGATGGCCGTTGGGTTGGCGTGCTGGACGATGGCACCCGCGTGCGGATTCCGGGTGCGTTCTCCGACTATCCGCCGGACGACACGCAGCCGCCGTGGACCGACGTGACGTATCTGCGGCTGTACGACCACCCTGACTTCAATTACATCGCGTACAACACGATTCGCATGTACGACCGGCGGCTGGCGCGGCCGGAGAACGCCGTCACCGACCTGTGGGATGCGATCGTCGGCATCATCCCGTCGTATCAGGAACGGTTCGGCATTGATGGCGTGATGATCGACATGGGGCATGCACTACCCACGCCGCTCAAGCAGCGGATCGTCGCGGCGGCGCGCGCGATCAACCCGGATTTTGCCTTCTGGGACGAGAACTTTTCGATCAGCGCGCTCAGCGTCGAGGAAGGGTACAACGCGGTCGTTGGCTATGTGATGTTCGACTTCCACCTGCCGGATCGCCTGCGCGAGTTTCTCCGCAAGGTCACGACCGAACGACTGCCGATCCCCTTCTTCTCGACCGCTGAGAATCACAACACGCCGCGCGCCTACACGCGGCCGTTCCCGCTGGAGTTCGTGCACTATGCCCTGGCGCTGAGCGTCGTGCTGCCGGGCATCCCGTACATCCACAGCGGATTTGAGCTGATGGAAACCAAGCCGATCAATACAGGGCTGAACTTCAGCGAAGAAATGTTGCGCGCCAACCCGACCGAGACGCTGCCGCTGTTCAGCGAATGGGCGTATGATTGGACGCGCAAGGACAACCTGGTGCAATCGATCCGCTATGCGTTTGGCTTGCGGAAGAAGTACGACGCCTTGCTGAGCGATCCCGATCCGGCGACCGCAGCGCTTGGCTATGGCGACAATCCGAACCTGATCGTCTTCGTGCGTCGCAATCGCGAGCAACAGTTGGTGGTGGTAGCGAGCTCGAATATGGAGACGGTCGAGCGGGGCAGGGCGCACGTGCCGATTGAGGAACATCCGCTCGTGCCATTGTGGGGCGCAGAGCAGGCGTTCCAGGGTCGGCAGATGCTGTCGTTTGACGTCGAGCTGTATAACGGGCGCGTGCTGATCCTCGAGGACGGCCGGGCGCTGCGACCGGTCACGGGCGACTAGATCAGCGCCAGTGCCAGGAGCGCAGCCGCGATCACGATCCCCAGGGCGATCCAAGCCCACTGGTGTTGCGCGGGCGCGGACTGCTGCGTCGCGGGGAGCGGTTCGGGGACTGGCGGCTCCGGGCGCGGCACACGGATCGCGTTGCCGCCGGAGTGGCGGCGCACCTCGCGCGCGAAGCGCTTGTCCATCTTGAGTGTCGCGTAGTCATCGTCGCTGGTTGCGCTCATCATCGCGAGCATATCCCGCACAGAGTTGAATCGCTGTGCGGGATTTTTGTTCAGCGCGACGAGGATTGCTCGCTCGATGCGCGGGTCCAGCCCGGCGCGGCGCTGGCCCGGCGGGACGGGCGTTTCGTAGAGATGCTGCGCGACGAGTGCATCGCGCGTGCGTGCTTTGAACGGCACATCCCCCACCGCCAGCTCATAGAGCAGAACGCCCAGCGCATAGATGTCGGTCGCGACGGTAGGTTGTATCTGCGCGGCTTTCTCCGGCGCCCAGTACGCTACCGCGCCGAGCGGCGCGGCGCGACCGGTTTCCTCGTCACCAGCGAGGCTTGCGAGGCCGAAATCGGTCAGCATGGGGCGGCGGTTCGGCGTGAGGAAGATGTGATCCGGGCGGATGTTGCCGTGCACGTGCCCGCGC
>CBINGT010000454.1:0-3301 GCA_966250245.1 uncultured Anaerolineae bacterium | reverse complement strand
AGATAAAATTCTTCAGCTCCAGGAAAAGAAGCGTATGCTGGCAAAAGAACTGATGTCGTCTCCGGTGATTACGGTCCAGCCGGACGCGACACTCAAAGAGATCGTGCAGCTTCTCAGTCACCGGCAGATCAGCAGCGTGCCCGTGGTGGACGCTGACGAGCAGGTGCTGGGAATCATCGGCTGGACAGAGCTGTTTCCGTCGACGCGCTATGTCGGATCGCCCGACGTGCGCGCGCCCGCGGTCTTCAATCGGATCACCGATCCTCAGAATATCGTCGAGAGCTACCAAGCGGCAGCCGGCTTTACAGCGAGTGAAATCATGTCGCCTGACTTCGTGTATCGAGACGTCGACGACAACCTTGATGAATTGATCTACACGATGGCCGAAGAAAAGCTGCACATGATCCCGATCGTGCAGGAAGGCCGCCTGGTCGGCGTGGTCACGCGCACGGATGTTGTCCGGTTTCTGGCGAAAGCGCTCTAGCCTATGCATGTAGCGGTACTCTCTGGGTTCGTGTTCTCTCTGGCGGCGATCTGGATCGCCCGGGTCGGGAAGCTGCGCGGCTGGCTGTTCGCGCTGCTGCCTCTCGCCCTGACGGCTTACTTCCTCTCGTTCGCGCCCCGGATCGCGGACGGCGACGCAATCATCCATACGCTTGAGTGGGTTCCCAGCCTGGATATTGCGCTGTCCTTTCATCTCGACGGCCTGAGCTGGGTTTTCGCGCTGTTGGTCAGCGGGATCGGCTTTTTCGTCTTTGTCTATGCCGGGGATTATTTCGGCGACGATCCGCTCGTTGGCCGCTTCTACGCCTACATTCTGATCTTCATGGCGTCGATGCTTGGCCTGGTGCTGGCGGACAACCTGATCGCGCTGTTCATCTTCTGGGAGCTGACGAGCTTCAGCTCATATTTGCTGATCGGCTTCAAGCATGAGGACGAGGCGGCGCGGAAGGCGGCGCTCCAGGCGCTTCTGGTGACTGGCGGGGGCGGCCTTGCGCTGATGGCCGGGCTGATCCTGCTGGGTCTGGCGGGGGGCACGTTTGAAATCTCGGCCTTGCTCGCGGGCGAGGGCGTTACCGGCCACGCGCATTACGTGCCGATCGCGCTGCTGGTGATGCTGGGCGCGTTCACCAAGTCGGCGCAGGTCCCGTTCCATTTCTGGCTCCCCGGCGCGATGACGGCTCCCTCGCCGGTCAGCGCGTACCTGCACTCGGCGACGATGGTCAAAGCCGGGGTGTATCTGCTGGCGCGTCTGTCGCCGGTGCTGGGCGGGACGGACCTCTGGCATACCGCGCTGGCGGCGGTCGGCGGCGCGACGATGCTGACCGGCGCGTACCTCTCGCTGCGCCATACGGACCTGAAGCGCATCCTCGCGTACTCCACCATCAGCGCGCTTGGTACGCTGGTCTTTTTGCAGGGCGTGGAGTCACCGCTCGCGGCGCAGGCGGCGATGGTCTTCCTGATCGTGCACTCGCTGTATAAGGGCGCGCTGTTCCTGATCGCCGGGATTATCGAGCACGAAACCGGCACGCGCGACGTGACGGCGCTCGGCGGCCTGGGGCGGATGATGCCGCTCGTCGCGGTGGCGGCCGCGCTCGCCGCGCTGTCGATGGCAGGCATCCCTCCGTTTTTCGGCTTCGTCGGCAAAGAACTGCTGTATGAAACGACGCTCGATGCGCTCGATGTGCCGTGGCTGTTTACGGCGGTGGCGGTGGCGTCGAACATCATTCTGGTGGCGGTCGCGGCGCTGGTGTTTTTCCGTCCTTTTACCGGCCGCCTGACCGACACGCCAAAGCAGCCCCATCCGGTGCCGGTTGGGATGTGGCTTGGACCGGCGGCGCTGGGCATTGGGAGCTTGCTGGCGGGGTTGCTCGTCGCGTCAGTGGGGGATACGTTCATCGCTCCGGCGGTCGCCGCGATCGCCGAAGACGCGGCCGAGGTCCATCTGGCGCTGTGGCACGGCATCAACCCGATGCTGATCTTGAGCGTGATTACGGTGCTGGCCGGGATCGCGGTCTATCGCTATCGCCACCTCTACAGCCGCATCGCCGACCGGATTGACCCCGGCGAGCGCTTGAGCCCCGCCCACTGGTACGCGCGCGGGCTGGACCTGCTGAACGCCGTCGCGCGGCTGCAAACCCGCGTGCTGCAACACGGCTACCTGCGGATCTACCTGATGGTCATTCATCTGGTGCTCGTCGGGCTGGTCGGGCTGACCCTGGTGACTCACTGGGACGGGGCGGCACTTCCGCGCGGCGACGACGTCGGGATTGTCGAAGCGACGCTTGTGGCGATTATCGCGGTCGCGATGCTGTACGTGCTTCGGGCGCGCTCGCGGCTGGCGGCGGTGGTTGCGCTCGGCGTGGTGGGCTATGGGGTGGCGCTGATCTTCATGATATACGGCGCGCCCGACTTGGCGATGACGCAGTTCTCCATCGAGACGCTGACGGTGATTCTGATGGTGCTCATCCTGTATCGCCTGCCGCCATTTGCGCGGTTCTCGACGCGCCTACAGCGTAGGCGGGATGCGGTGGTCGCGGTGTCGGTCGGCGCGCTGATCACCGTGCTGGTGCTGCTGGCCTCGGCAGTCGAGACCCAGTCGCTGCTGACGCCGTTCTTCGCGGAGAACAGCTACACCGAGGCGCAGGGTCGCAACATCGTGAACGTGATCCTGGTGGACTTTCGCGGCGGGGATACGATGGGCGAGATCACCGTGCTGGCGGTCGCGGCGTTCGGCGTGATCGCGTTGCTGAAGCTCAAGCCGCTCAGGCAGCCGCGCGTTGACCTGACCTCGTCGGTGGAGGGCGAAACCGAGGAAGAAACTGAGGCGCTCGGAGTCGTGGAGGAAGTGATATGAGCCAGCTCGACAACCGCCCAAAGGGCGCATCGCTCATTCTGCTCACTGCGACCCGGTATCTGGTGCCGGTGCTGTTCTTGTTCTCGTTCTTTGTGCTCATTCGCGGGCACAACGAGCCGGGCGGCGGCTTTGTCGGCGGGCTGATCGCGGCCTCGGCCTTCGCCCTCTACGCGATCGCGCGCGGCCTGGAGGGGGCGCGGCAACTGCTGCGGGTTCCCACTCAGACGCTGATCGGCGTAGGCCTGCTGATCGCGTTTGGCAGCGGGCTGGTGGGCGTGCTGTATGGCAGGCCGTTTCTGACTGGGATCTGGAACGCAGTCCCGCTGCCTGTGGTGGGAAAGATCGGCACGCCGGGCATTTTTGACATCGGTGTGTTCATGACCGTGCTGGGCGTGGCGCTTCAGATCGTATTTGGGTTGATGGAAGAAGACTGACATGACGATC
>CBINGT010000453.1:0-3310 GCA_966250245.1 uncultured Anaerolineae bacterium | reverse complement strand
GTCATAAACGGGCGGTCGCGCAGCAGGTCCCTGTATCCAGCTTTCGGCGCGGTCGCCAGCGTCTCGACCGTGGCTGAGGCGTCGCGGCGGGGAAGCGTCTCGCCCAGGCGCAGCGCGACCAGAATCGCCAACACCACCTGCACTCCGGCGGCGAGGTAGTAGCTGAGCGTGTACGCCACCCGCACCAGGAACCCGCCCACCGCCGGACCTGCCGCGATCCCCAGGTTGTCGGCCATGCGCAGCAAGGCGTAGACGTCGGCGCGACGCTCCGGCTCGATCAGGTCTGCCACCATCGCATAGCTGCCGATGCGGAACACCGCGTTCACCACGCCATACGCGGGCAGCAGGATCGCCCACGCCAGCAATGAATCCGCCTCGCTCATCAAAAAGAGGACCGCGCTGCTGGAGAGCAGCCCGACGATCATCGGCGTCTTGCGCCCAACGCGGTCCATGATAGGGCCGAGAATGGTCGTCGCCGTGAAACCCGCGATCGACTGCACCGTAAACAACAGCGTGATGGTGGTCAGCGGGACGCCAAGCTGCTCGCGGATGTTGATCGTCAGGAAGGGCCAGACAAGGCTCTGCCCGCTGCTGCTGAGGAGCGTCCCCCAGAACAGCAGCCAGAGCTGGAAGGAGAATTTCGGCAGGCGGAGCGAGCGCAGCATGACAGAAGCAGCCTCACGCGGCTGTGAGAAAACAGGCACAAACTGGCCTATTGTGCCCGCTGCGCGCTAAAAATCAAGCGCGGTCCGGCGCGGCGCTCTCTTCGATCGGCAGCCCGGCGACTTCGCCCAGGAAGTAGCGGTGCAGGCGATCGTCCTGCGTCAGTTCCGGGTGGAAAGCGGTCGCCATCGTTTTGCCCTGCCGCACCGCGACGATCGGGCCATCGTCCAACCGCGCCAGCACCTCGACGCCGTTCTCCACGCGCGAGACGATGGGCGCGCGGATGAACACCGCGTGAAACGGCTCCGGTCCAATGGCGGGAATCGGCAGATCGGCCTCGAAGCTGTCCACCTGGCGCCCGAACGCGTTGCGGTTCACGGCGATGTCCAGCACGCCCAGCACCGGCTGGTCGCGCCCGATGTCCCGCGCCAGCATGATCATCCCCGCGCACGTGCCCCAGACCGGCTTTTCGCGGGCGAACTGGCGCAACGGCTCCAGCAGCCCGTAGGTGGTCGCCAGCTTGCCGATCGTAGTGCTCTCGCCGCCAGGGATGATCAGCGCATCCAGTCCAGTAAGCTGCTCCGGCAGGCGCACTTCGACCGCCTCGACGCCCAGGCGGCGCAGCGTTTTGATGTGTTCGATAAAAGCGCCTTGCAGCGCCAGCACTCCAACAGTTGCCATCGCTTCCTCGCGTGCAACCACTCATCCGCGAACGATGGCGCAACACTCTAGCGCCGCCGGAGCCGCTTGACAAGACCAAGTGAAACCAATCGGAGCCGCCCGCCACGCGCCGCGCCTGGTTCCGCCGAAAGACTGAGTGACAGCCCGCCCGATCTGCCCTACAATCGGGCGGTATCCCCACACAAGGAGCGCCCTATGGCGATAACACCTGCCGAACTGCAACGCAATGACTGGCTGGCCGGTCACCTCGCGGCGCGCGGTGAGACGTTCGTCCGCGCGGAACAGGTGCGCGACAACCCCGCCGGAGCCGTGTTTGCCATCGACACTGATCGCGGCCGCTGCTACCTCAAGACGTGCGCCGGACCGTCCGCCCACGAACCGGCCCTCTCCGCTGCGCTGGCGGCGTGGTTCCCGCAGGACGTCCCTGCTGTGCTGGCGGTCGATCCGGCGCAGGGCTGGCTCTTGCTGGACGACGCGGGTCCAACACTGCGCGAGCGCATCCGCGCCGGGGACGATCGCGCTCGCTCGGTTGAGATGGTGCGCCGCTTTGCCGCGCTCCAGCGGAACGCCGCCGCCCGCGTGGATGACCTGCTGGCGCTCGGCGTGCCGGATCGCCGCCTGTCGCGCCTGCCGGAGCTGTTCGAGTCGCTGCTCGAAGACCGCGCGGCGCTACACATTGGCCGCGAAGAAGGCGTGTCCGAGCATGACTTCGCCCGGCTGCAAGCGTTCGGTCCCACGCTGCGCGCGCTATGCGACCGGCTCGCCGCGCTCGGCCTGCCCGATACCATCCAGCATGACGACTTCCACAGCGGGAATGTGGCCGTCCGTGACGACGACGATCGCCTGTTTGACTGGGGCGAGAGCTTCGTCGGGCCGCCGCTCGGCTCGCTGCTGATCGCGCTGCGCGATGCGAAGTGGATACTGGAACACGACGACGCGCTGCTCGACGCCATGCGCGAGGCGTACCTCGCCGCGTGGAGCGACTTCGCGCCGGTCGAGCGGCTGGACGAGGCGGCGGCGATCAGCTTTCGGCTGGCGGCGCTGGGCCGCGCGCTGAGTTGGTGGAGCGTCCTGCAATACGCAGACGACGCCTACCGCGCCGAGAACTGGGACGCCGTGCCGTACTGGCTGCTCACGTTCCTGAACGACACGCCCATGGACTAGCGCGATCCGGCTCTGCCGCGACTTGTGCGATCCGCGCCGCCGGTATACGCTCCCACAGCATGCCCGGCCAATGGATTTTACGCGAAACGGAACAACCGCGATGCAGAGCCAATCCGCTTCCCCTCATCACAATGCCGCCCGCCCTACGCTGCGCGCGGGACACTGGCTGATCGCTGGCGCGCTGCTGCTCGGCGTAGCGGTGATGATGGTGATCGCCACCCATGACGTGCTGACCGAGCCCCACCCCGGCCACAATGATTTCATGTCGCGCTGGGAAGGGGTGCGCGCGTTCTGGTACGACGGGCTGAATCCCTACGACGAGCAGGCAAGCGCGCAAATCCAGGAGCGGATCTACGGCCGCCCGGCGGAAGCCGACGAGGACCCCGGCTACTTCGCCTACCCGTTTTATACCGTCTTTCTACTGTGGCCGCTGGTGCACACGTCCTACGCCTGGGCGGCGGCGATCTGGATGGTCCTGCTCGAAGCGTGCCTGATCGGCGCGCAGGTCTTGCTGCTCGACCTGTTCGGCTGGAGCCCGAAGCCGTGGCTGCTGGGGCTGCTTCTGCTGTGGACGCTGGTGCAATATTTCGCCGCGCGCGGGCTGCTGCTCGGCCAGCCGGGGGTCGTCGTGTACTTCCTCGAGGTGCTGGCGCTGTGGAGCCTCGCCCGCCGCCGGGATCGCCTCGCCGGAATCGCGCTGGCGCTCTCCACGCTCAAGCCCCAGATGGGCTATCTGCTGGTGCCGTTCCTGCTGCTGTGGGCGCTGACCGCGCGACGCTGGCGCTTTATCGGCTGGTTTGCG
>CBINGT010000452.1:0-3314 GCA_966250245.1 uncultured Anaerolineae bacterium | reverse complement strand
CCCCTCTCCCTCTGCGACTGCGTCGCGGGGCGAGGGGAAACACTGTGTGCGCTTCGTAGGGGCGGAGCTTGCTCCGCCCGTCGAAGTCCCTCTCCCGAAGCGAAGCGCACAGGGAGAGGGATTTAGGGTGAGGGGATTGGCGCTTATTCTTCCCTCGGCGGTCCGGGGAGCCAGCCGAATGGGATCTCGTCTTCCGGCCACTGATCCGCGCTCGGACTCGCGGGTGAGCGGCTGAGCCACGGCGCGGGCTCCGGCTCGCTCTTGGGGCGCTTCACCCGGCCCAGCCGCCGCAGGTCGCCCGCATAATAGCGCTGGGAGCGGGGAAGCTCGTCCCGCAGGGCGAGCTTGGCGATTCCACGCGCGGCGATATCGACCGATAGCGGCGCGCGACGCCCGATCAGCACGCGCACCAGCGGCAGCCCGCCGATCGTGCTCATCAGCCGGAACGGGGCGCTGCGACGCTGGCTTGCGTCGAACAGTAGCGGCGCGCGGACGATCGCCCACGTCAGCCCGCTGCCGCGCAGATAGTCCTCGGCCTCGCGCTTGGAGTAGATGTACTCGGACGACACGCCGAGCGGTTTGGCGACCGCGCTGAGCAGCACGAAATAGGGCACGCCGTCACTGACCGCCATGCTGATCGCGTTGCGCGCCGAAACAAGGTTCAACTGCTGGAACGTCAGGCCGCGTTCCGGCTGGGCGTGGATGCTGCCCACCAGATGCACGACCGCCCCATGCCCGCGCGAGCGCCCCTTGAGGCTGGCGCGGTCCCACACGTTGCCAGACACCAGCCGCACATGCCGCCGTAGCGCGCCGAGCTTATCCTCGTTCTCCGGGCGTACGAGCACGGTGACATCCGCGCCCTGCTCGATCAGCGCGGCGACGACGCGCAGCCCGAGAAAACTGGTGCCGCCTGTGACAAAAATCCGATTCCAGTTGCGACGCGCCATGCGTCCTCGACCGTTTGCTGGCGGGCGAAGCTCGCCGTCCCGTGGCGGACGGATCGCCCGCCGCTCATTCTAACCGCGTGCGAGAGGGCGGTCAATTGCGCGGGGAAGCTGGCGCTTGACACGACCTGCCCGCAGCGCTATAGTTGACGACTCGTCTACTCTTAGACGAGAAGTCTCTTAGTCGGACTAACTATCATGCCACCAAAACCAAATCGCCACCAGCAACGCAAAGCGGCAACCCGCCAGGCGCTGCTCGAAGCCGCCCGCGAGGTCATCGTGGAGCGCGGCTACAACCAGGTCGAAATCCTTGACATCACCGAGCGTGCCAACGTCAGCAAGGCCACCTTCTACAAGCACTTCCCCAACAAAGAAGCGGTCGTCCGCGAGATCATGCTCGCCGGGTTTGACGCGCTGGTCGAGCGCATCTTCGAGGGCGGGCGCCGCGCCGAAGTCCGCGAGGAATGGGTCGCGGAGAGCTTCCGGGACGCGTTCGCCTGGGCTGCGGAGAATCGCGAGCTGCTGCTGATCATGGTCGGCGGGCGCGCGTCCGGGCAGCTTGGCGCGTTCGGGCGAAGCTACCTGGTCCAGCATATCGAGCGCGGCTTCGACGAGTTCGGCCTGTTCGCTGAAACCGACGACGGTGTGCCGCGTACCCTCAAGGCGCACGTGATCGCGGGCGCGCTGATCCAGGTGCTCGGCTGGTGGCTGGAGAGCGACACCGGCTACAGCCCGAGCGAGATCGCGGATCTGCTCCAGCGCGTGCTGGTGAACGGCCTCGGCCCCCTAACCCGTTAACCCTCGCCATTCGGCGCACACACATATCTCTGCGGAGGGATTGTATTGATGTTTCGACGTATCGGACGTTTTGCCACTCGTTACCGGATCCCGATTATCGTCGTGTGGGTTGCTGCTGCGGTGATCATGACGATTATCGCGCCGAATATTGACAGCGTCGCCAGCTCGGACCAGGCCGATTTCCTGCCGGGTGACGCGCCGTTCGTGCACGCGCAACAGGTGTATCAAGAGACGTTCCCCGAAGGCTTCGCGCCTGGCAGCACGGTGATCGTGCTGGACGCGCGCGAGGCGGGCGGCGTGTTCAACCCGGACGCCGAGACGTTCGAGGAGCAGATCGACACGCCGGTCGGGCGGTTTATCGTGACGCTGCGTGACTGGCTGCACGGCGACGACGGGCCGGAAAATGTGATGCAGGTGGTAGACCCCGCGCTATCCCCGTCGGTGGCGCAATTGATGGTTGGGCCGGAGAACGATATCGCCATCGTGCGCGTGACGTTCTCGACCAGCAACCCGGAGCAGGAAACGATCGACGCGCAGAACGCGATCGACGCGTGGATCGCAGATCACGCGCCGGACGGTCTGGCCGCCTTCCAGACTGGCGAAGGACCGATCATCAACAACACAACCGAGTCGGTCGAATACAGCGCCCACCTGACGACCCAGGTGACGATCGCGCTGGTAATCATTCTGCTGCTGTTGATCTATCGCTCGCCGGTCAGTCCGCTGGTGCCGCTGGTGGCGGTCACTCTGGCGTATCTGATCTCGCGCGGGATTGTCGCCTTCCTCGGCGCGCACGTGATGACGATCACCTCGTACGCGAACCTGATCATGATCGTCGTGATGTACGGCGCAGGCACGGACTATTGCCTGTTCCTGATCAGCCGCTTCCGCGAGGAAATGGCCGACACGACCGACACGCTCGCCGCGACGAGCGAGACGGTGCATCGCGTTGGCGAGACGATCGCCAGCAGCGCGGGCACGATCTTCGTCGGCTTCATGGCGATGGTCTTCGCGGAGATGGGCATCTTCAACACTACCGGCCCGGCGCTCGCCATCGGCATCGTGCTGTCGCTGCTGGCCGGTCTGACGCTGGTCCCCGCACTGCTCGCCACGCTTGGACCTCGCGCGTTCTGGCCGGGGAAGGCGCATCACCGCGCGACCGGCCGCTACTACGCCGCCGTTTCCCAGTTTGTCAGCTCGCGCCCGCTGCCGACGATCGTGGTGATCGTCGCGCTGATGGCGCCGCTGTCGTATTACGCGCTGACGCAGCCGGTCAGCTACAACCTGCTCGGCGACCTGCCCGACGACAAGAGCTCGGTGATCGGCTATAAGCTAATGGGAGAAAGCCTCGGCGCCGGGCAGATCGCGCCGCTGACGGTCGTGGTGACCGGGCGCGACCCGGACAACGTCGCGCACGAGATCGCGGAGCTGACCGACCGGTTGCTCGCGCTGCCGCAGGTCGAAGAGGTGCGCGGCCTGAACAGCCCGCTCGGCAACCGGGGTGCGGAGTTCTCGGGCCTGCTGCGTGTGGACCGGCAGCTTGCGCTGGCGAGCGACATGCTCGGCACGATG
>CBINGT010000451.1:0-3328 GCA_966250245.1 uncultured Anaerolineae bacterium | reverse complement strand
CCCCTATTCCCTACTCCCGACTGCCTACTCCCTGCTCTTGCTAACCGCTAGCCGCTAACAGCTTATACCCATACAACAACGCCCGGGGCAGGTGGAACGGTCCCTTCCACGTGCCGCCCTTGAGCGGCGTCAGCAGCGAGCCGTCACGGTGCAGGTAGCCGTACCACTCGCCATACTCCGGGTCCGCGAAATGCTCGAACGACCAGGCGTGCACCCGCTCGTACCACTCCGCGCACCACGCCTCGCCGCTCAGCTCGTGCGCCAGCAGCAGGGCGTAGAGCGCCTCGGTGTGCGGCCACCACAGCTTCTGATCCCACTCGAGGCGCGTGGGCGGCTTGCCAAGGTAATCCACGAAATACAGCAGCCCGCCGTGTTCCTGATCCCAGCCGAGGTCGAGCATCCAGCGCAGGATGTCAAGCGCGGCCCGCAGATAACGGTCGTCGCCCCGGTGCTGTCCCTCATGCATCAGGAACCACGCCGACTCGATTGCGTGCCCCGGCGTGACCAGCCGCCCGTCGGCCGTGTCCAGCATCAGCGAGCCGTCGTGGTTGAGGTTCTCGAACAGGGCGTGCTTGTCGGGCCGCATGAACTTGGTGAGAATCTGCTCCGCCGCCTCGCCCGCGACCTCGTCATACAGCGGGTCGGAGTCTACCTTGCGGAACTCCTGCGCGGTCGCTAGCAGGATCATCGGGATCGCGTGGCTGATGGTGCGCCGCGTCGCCGGGTTGACTTTCGGCGTCAGGCGCGAGGGGTTCCGCACGAGGTCCACGATCAGCCGGAACGTGCGCTGCGCGAGGTCCCACGCCGCGTCGTCGCCGGTCGCTTTGGCGTACTGCGCGCAGGCGATCGCGGCGAACGTCTCCGAGAAGAAATACCGGCGCTTGATCAGCGGGCGGCCGTCTCGCGTGACGAGGAAGAACATCCGCCCGTCGCTGTCGTAGCCGTGCCGCGCCAGGAACTCGTAGCCGATGCGCGCCGCCTCAAGCCACTCCTCGCGCGGCTCCAGCGTGTTATAGAGCGTCGAGAACAGCCACACGCCCCGGCCCTGGAGCCAGATCGCCTTGTCCGTGTCGTAGACGGAGCCGTCGCGGTCCAGACAGTTGAGGTAGCCGCCGTACTCGCGGTCGAGCGCGTGGTTCAGCCAGAAGGGGACAACGTCGTCTACCAGCGTGTGATAGTACAAATCCCTCAGTTCGGTTCGCCGTGCCTGATCCATCGTCAGTCCTTTCGGAGCAGTAAGCATATAGCAGTTAGCGGTTAGCAATTAGCAAAAACCAAAGCGGTCTTGTAGGGGCGGAGCTTGCTCCGCCCGTCATAGACGTTCGCCAGGATCACCCCCTTAACTCCGGCCTTTTCCCCTCTCCATAAATGGAGAGGGGCCAGGGGTGAGGTTCTATTCGCTTATTCCTCGAACAACTCCGGTAGCATCGCCCGCGCGATGGGACGCAGCCGCTCCGCCTCGCTGTGGGGGATGGAGCGGTACGGCCAGCGCATCCGCGTGCCGACATCGGCCCACGCGCCAATCGCCGCCAGCAGCTTATCGACCGCCTGATTGGAGTAGCCTTGCTGCGTGATGAAGGGCTCGATGTGCTGCGCCATAAACGCCTGGATGCGCTGCTCCAATTCCCGCGCCGCCGGGGGATCAGAAATGATCTGCTCGTACCAGCGTTGCGCCCCGGCGGGTTGCAGGCACGCGACGTTCGAGTAAGCGCCGTGCGCGCCGTGTGCGATGCCGGTTGCCAGCCAGTGCCCCGGCACGAAAATCGACAGCCCGGCCGCGTAGCGACGCATCTCGGCGTACCAGTCCGCGCCGCGATCGTTCACCTTCATCCCGACCAGCCCCGGCACCTCGCGGCGCAACCGCTCGTACACGGCCGGCTCGAGCACGCGTTTGGCGCGCGGCGGATTGTACAGCACCAACCCGATCGGATCGGCGGCCTCGGCCATACGCGCCAGGAACGCGACCACCTCGTCGTCAGTGAGCGGGAACCAGTCCGGCAGAATCACCTGGATCGCGCTCGGACGCAGCGCTGCCGCCCGCCGGACGCGCCCCAGCGAGATCTGCGCGCTCATGTGGCTCGCCCCGATCTGGAAAGGCACCCCGGCTCGCTCGCAGCGTTCGGCCAGCAGCGCGCTCACCCGGTCGAACTCGTCTTCGGTCTGCGCGTAGAACTCGCCCGCCGTGCCGTTGGAGTAGATGCCGTTTGGCCGGGACGCGATCAGCACGTCCAACTCGTCAGCCAGCCGCGCAAAGTCGATGCTCTCGTCGGCGTTGATGGGTAGCAACAGAGTCGCCCAGTTGCCGACAATTTCAGAGGCAGAAAGGGGTTTCATAACTGGTATCCATCTATAGGTGAAGGTAAATGTTGCTAGGCGTAGCTTGCTGGGAAAACCTCGCCCCTTAACCCCCGGCCCCTTTTCCCCTCTCCGTTTACGGAGAGGGGCCAGGGGTGAGGTTTCCCGCTGCCGAACCTGGGAACGCTCGCGCACATCTCACGGCGCTCTCGCTAACTGCTAACCGCTTCTCCCTACATCCCCGCCAGCTCGGCGAAATCGCTCGCGGCCAGGCGCGCGCGCAGATCGTCCTTCTCCGTGTCGGTGAGCGGAAGCTCCGGCAGGCGCGGATCGCCACAGTCCGGACCGAGCGTGCTCATGGCGACCTTCAGCCCGGCGGAGAAGCGGCCCGTGCTGTAAATCAGGTTGATGATGGCGTTGACTCGCTCTTGCAGGCGTTGCGCTTCGACGTGCTCCCCGCACTCCGCCAGCGTGCGGATGCGCCGGTATGCGCCCGGCATCAGGTTCAGGGTGGAGCCGATGTGCCCGTTCGCGCCGCTCATCGTCGCGTAGACGGCGTGCTCGTCCATCCCCGCCATGACGACCCAGTCGCGCTCGCGCCCCAGGTCGATGATCTGCCGCAGCAGGTTCATATCCGCGCCGGTGTATTTCGTGCCGATCACGGTCGGGTGTTTGAGCAGCGCGTGCAGCAGGGCGAGCGGATCGACCTGCGGGCTGAGCAGATACGGCATCACGCCCAGGCCCGGCACGGCGTCGATCAGCGCCTCGAAATAGCGCACGACCGCCTCAAGCGTGGTGTAGCGCGGCGGGATAATGCTGCTGACCGCATTCGCGCCGAAGACCTGCGCGTGCTGGGCGAGCGTGATCGCATCCGGCACGGCGACCGCGCCGACGTGGATGATCACCGGAACGCGCCCGCCGACCTGAGCCAACACGCTCTCTGCCACGCGCTGACGCTCCTCGACCGACATGGTGAGGCCCTCGCCGGTCGAGCCACACACGTAAAAGCCATCGACCCCTTTGTCGAGCAGGT
>CBINGT010000450.1:0-3339 GCA_966250245.1 uncultured Anaerolineae bacterium | reverse complement strand
CTACGCTGGCTGCTGCCGCTGCTGGCGCTCGGCGGAACCATCGCCATCGACGGGATCAACAGCTACCTCTCGCTGTTCGAGTTCTACACGCCGATCTACCAGCCGCACAACACGCTGCGCCTGTTCACGGGATTGGTCGCAGGCGCGGCGATGATCACAGTCGTTCTGCCGGTCTTCAACGCGACCGTCTGGCGCGCGCCCCGGCGAGACGCGCCGATTACGGGCTGGCGCGATCTGGCGGCGCTGCTGGTCGCGCTGGCGCTCGCCGGACTGCTCGTTCTGACGCGGCTGTCGGTCGTGCTGTGGATCGCAGGCGTGATCAGCGCGCTTGGCGTGGCGCTGATGTTCGGGATCGTCGGCGCGGCGCTGTTTGTCAGCTTCACGCACCGGGAAGCCACCGCCCGCCGCTGGCGGGACCTCGCGATCCCGGCCCTCGCGGGATTGCTGGTGGCGCTGGCGATCATCGGCGGGATCGACGCAGTCCGCTTCGCGCTGACCGGCACGTGGGACGGCTTCAACCTGTCCGGCTAGGTGACGCGATCGCCTCGAAGGGCGTCTCGCGCCGGGCAACCATCTCCCCCAGCTCGTCCAGCGCCGCGCGCGCCGCCTGCCGCGTCGCCGGGTCGAGCGGCAGCGCCTCGAACTCGTCCTCGTCCAGCACGGTCAGCGTCCCATCGGGGCTCACGAACAGGTCCAGCGCCAGGTCGTCCGCCGCGATGGTGCCGTTGGCGAACACTGCCGGGCGGCTGATGTTGCAATACCAGCCCTTCAGGCGGCCATCATCCACATCGTACATCTGAAAGATGCTGTACCAGCGATCGGAGTAGAACCACTCCACGAAATGATCGCCGTGGCGGAAGGTGTGGTATTCGGTCACGCGATCAGGGCTGGTATACGTCGCTTCGAGTTTGATCCACGTGGGGCCGCGCTCGACGATCGTGCCGCCATAGCGCCACACTTCTTCCCCACGATGGTTGTTCTTCACGATAATAACGTCAGTCATTCAGTGGGCTCCTGCGGCGAGCGCATCACTGGTGCAGTTTTCCGCGCAATCGTCGCACAGCGGCAGTAACACGTTGAACACTGTTCCGCGATCCACCGCGCTCTCAACCGTAATCTGCCCGGCGTGAAGCTGCACGATCTGGCGTGCGAGCGTCAGGCCGAGGCTCACCCCGTTTCCGCCGCTGCCCTCGGTCGCCCGGTAGAACGGGTCAAAGATATGCGCAAGCTGGTCCGACGGCAAGCCCGACCCATTGTCGCGCACGCGGATCACCGCCCAGCCGCCATTCGCGTCATACGACACCGTCAGCGCAACTTCGACCAGCCCGCCAGCGCCAGCGGCGTGCAACGAGTTCGTCACCAGGCGAACCAGCGCCTGCTGCAAGCGGAACCCGTCGCCACAGACGTACACCGGCGCGTCGCCTACGACCACGCGTAGCTCCGCCTGCTGCTCGGAAACCTCAGTCGCCACGAGTGTGCTCAAATCTCGCACCAGTACGGCGAGGTCGAGCGGTTCTAGCTGAAGCTCGCTGGCGTCGCGTTGCAGCCGGAAGATGTCGAGCAGGTCTTCCACCAACTGGTTGATCTCGTTGGTCACACGCTCCATCACCGCCAGGTGGCTGAACAACCGCTCCGGTTGGCGGCGCAGCAGGTAAAGCCGCGTCTTGAAGTTCGAGAGCGGCGTGCGCAGCTCGTGGGCGGCATGACGCAGGAAACGCTCGCGCTGCTCTTGCAGGTTCTTCTCTTGGCTGATATCGCGCAGCACGCTCACGCGGCCCAGCACCTCGCCGGATGTGCTCTTGACCCGCGCTGTGACGACCGCAACGTCAACCGGCGTGCCATCGAACCGCGCCAGCTTGAGCTCACCGCTCCACGTCAGGTCGCGATTGATCACCTCGTCCATCTCGGCGCGCAGCCGGTTATAGGGCAGGCCAGAGCGCACCACCCGCCGGTACAACTCTGAAATATCCTCACCGATCAGGGTGCCGGGCGACATGCCCAGAATTTCCGCCAGCGCGCGGTTGCCGTAAATAATGGTCGTCCCCTCGACATACATCACGCCTTCGCCCATCGCGTCGAGGATGGCGCGCATCAACGCCCGCTCACGATCGAGGTCGGCGGTGCGCATCTCCACCCGGCGCTCAAGCTCGTCCGCATGGGCGCGCAGGGCGTCCTCGACAGCTTTGCGCGCGGTGATGTCTTCTTTGAGGGAGATGTAATGCGTGATCCGCCCGTCCGCATCCTTGATCGGCGCCATCAGAGCGGATTCCCAGTAATTATCTCCGTTCTTCTTGACGTTGTATAGTTCGCCGCGCCACTCTCCGCCTTCGCTGATCGCCTTCCACATGCGGGCGTATTCTTCGGGCGGCGTGTGGCCGGATTTCAGAAAGCGGGGGTTGCGACCGCGGACCTCATCGAGCGTGTAGCCGGTTAGCTCTGTGAACTTCGGATTCACATACTCGATGTTGCCTTGCAGGTCGGTGATCATCACCGTGCTGGGGCTTTGCTCGACAGCGCGCTTAAACTTTCTTAGCTCCGCCTCGAGTTCATGGACGCGTCTTGCTTGCGGGCAGAACAGGCAGCCGATCGCCTCGCCTAGACGCGACAGAACGCGACGCGCGGCAGTCAAGTTTGGTGCAGGGATGATTGGCATAATGAAGCATTCTTGCGACGGCGCGCTTGAGCATACGACACCCTTATGTGTGGATTATAGAACAAAGTGGCGTGTGATGTCGCACTAAGATTGTAGAAATCTACCAGTGGCGGAGCGCGATCACGATCTTACCGCCAGCGGGACCGGCCCGCCCAACGCATGGAATTGCGCGCTGCGCGGCGTCGGAAGCTCCGCGACTGGCACCTCGAAGAACACGCCGCCGAGCAGCGTATCGCCTTGCAAGACTTCGATCCGCACGCGGACCGATTGCCCATCGAACGGCGTCACGCGGAATTGCACCGGTCCGGCGGCGCGGTGGGGGGGAAGATCGAGCGTGTGCTCGCGCGGCTCGACCTCGCAGCCACGCGCTTTGACACGCAGCGTCAAATGCAGCGGCGCGGGCGGTGTGTGATCGGGTGCAGCGTCGAAGCCGACCATTAGCTTCGCGGGAAGATGGCGCACCCACTCCTGCGCGACCAGCGCCGACAACCGGCGTTCCGGCCTGGCAGGCGCGGCATCGGCTTGCGGGACCGGCTCAGGTGCAGGTGTAGACTCGGGTGTAGGAACGGGCGCTTCCGCAGGCGCAGACTGTGCGACCGGTTCCAGCGCGGCCAGCGCCTCGCGCCCGCGCGCCGACAGCCGGTAGACGCCGGGCGACGCCATCTCGGCGAAGCGGCGCGTGACCA
>CBINGT010000449.1:0-3341 GCA_966250245.1 uncultured Anaerolineae bacterium | reverse complement strand
GCGCTGGTGTTCCCCAGCGACGAGGCGCGCGCCGAAGCACGCGCCCGCGTCTACCAGCGCGCTACAACGCTCGAAAGCTCGCTGGGGCGGGTTGTGCCGTGGGACGAAGCCGCCGAGGTGATCGCCGCCGCGTTCGCGGACACGTTCGACCTCACGTTTGAGGTGACCGACGCCCTCTCGCCGCAAGAAGCCGCGCGCGCCGAAGAACTGACCGCCGGGCAGTACGCCTCGGCCGAGTGGAACGGACGCTTCTAAAGCTCGCAACTGGGGTCCACCGGCGCTTCAGCCGTGCTGCGCGTAAACTCAATCGACTCGAAGCCCAGGTCGGTCAGCAGCCCGCCGATCGCCCCTTCTGCTGCTTCGTATGCCTGCTCGATGATGCCTAGCTCGTCCGCCATCGCGATCAGGTCGCGTTTGGCGCGGTTCTGCGCAACCCGCTGAAGCTCGTTGATCTTGTCGGTGCAGCTCACCAGTCCAAAGAAGGTCGTCCCGCAGCTTGCGCTAAGCTGCTGCGCGTTCTCCAGATAGCAGCCGGTAAGCTGCGCGGGCGGCAGCGTGACGCTCACGCTATTCGGCGAGTTGACCACAATATCCCCCTGCTCGATCGCGCTGAGGTCAATGCCCGCCGTCAGCCGCCCCACGTAGCGCATGCGCACGTACGGATCCTCGCGTAGCGGCTGGTCTTCGACCACTTCCTTCTCAATCAGAAGGTCGCCCGCCGTCGTCTGGAGCACCGCCATGCTGCGAATACCTTGCACGATCACCACCGTATCGACCACTTCCGGCGTCGCGTCTTCCAGGCCGAGGAAGGTCCGCAGGTCTGTGCCGAAATCCGTCAGAGTGTCGAACAACCCGAGCGCGAACACGGCGAATACCACGCCGAAGACCACCACCAGCACCAGCAGCGCCTGCCCCAAATAGCTGAAACACCCGCGCGGCTTCTGCACGATGATCGGCTCAGGCGGCGGCGCGGGCGGGCGGCGACGTTTGCGCGACGTGGGAACATCGGCATCAGGGCGCGCGGCGCTACGGGCAGCTTGCTGTGGGATCGTCACCGAGCGCTCGTCGGGCTGGTCGTCCGGCCTGGTGCCTTGTGGATCGTCTGTCATTGCGATTGGTTCCTACCCTTCAATCGGGCGCGGCATAACTCGCCGCGCGCACCGTCACTTATAGCAGGAATCGCGGATTGGCGCATCTTCGGCGGCTCAATTGGCAGGCGCCAGATCGCGCAACTGGTAGAGCTCACCATCGGTGAAACCACGCTTGCGATAATACGCGCGCGTGCCCACCGCTGAGATCACCGCCAGTCGCCGGTAGCCCCGCTCCCGGGCGATCGACGCGGCGTACTCGATCAGCCGCGAGCCCAGGCCGCTATGCTGCGCGCGACCGGGCGCCTCATCCCCTACCACCAGTGACTGCCCGTAGACATGCACTTCGCGGATCATTGCCGCACCGTCCAACTCCGGCAAAAGCAGCGGCTCCGACGGCAGCGACAGGCGCAGAAAAGCCGCGATCTTTCGCTCCGGCGTGATGAACTGCAAGAACAATTCCTCGCCGATGCTGCTTTCATACGCCACCACGTCGAGCGCCAGCGCATCCGGATCGACCATCTGGTGGCGGATTTCGCGGGCGCGGATGTCGGCGCTGCGCTGGCCGCGCGCCGCAAGCGTCTGCTCGACCACTTGCCGGAAGTTGGTCGTCATCTCGCCGGTGACAATGTCGGTCGAGGGGATGTCGCGCACGACGCGCGTCAGGCGGCAGTATTCGGGCGTCGCCAGGAAGCACGCGCTCAGCACCTCAAGTAGCTCGTCGTGCGTATAGGCGTGCCATTTCCCCGCCTCGTAGTAGCGCATCAACTCCGCGCTCTCAATCAGCGAGCACGGGTAGATCTTCAACTCGTCCGGCCGGAAGTCGCGGTCCTCGAACAGCCGCCGGTAGTCCTCAATATCGGCTTCGGGCGACGAACCGTAAAGGTTCGCCATCCAGTGCGCGTAGATCTTGAACCCGGCGAGGCGCAGCAGGCGGATCGCGTGGCGCGTCTGCTCGACGGTGTGCCCGCGCCGGTTCAGCCGCAACACGTCGTCGTTCAGGCTCTGAATACCTATCTGCACCTTCGTCGCGCCCAGGCGGCGAATGCGGATCACCTCGTCCGGCGAGATGTTGTCCGGCCGCGTCTCAATCACCAGCCCCACACAGCGGCAGGCGGCGTGCTCGTTCTCGCGCTGCGCTGCGATCAGCTCGTCCCAGGTCGCGTACTCGTCGATCAGCGTGCGCTCGCGCTCCCCGCGTGCAATCGCCTGCGCGTGCTGGCGAGAGCGCCGCATTTCGTCGCGGTAAACCGTCTGCACCAGCGCGTTATACGACCGCTCCAGCCGCACGCCATGCACCGGCACGTCGATCGTGTTGCGCTCCGGGTGAAGCTGCGATGCCTCGCGCAACGCCGCCCACACAGCATCTCGACCGTCAATGCCCTGTCCAAAATCGTGAAGCGCGTCAAACACCCGCTTCACAAACCAGATCTGATACGTCTCGGGATAAAACGACCACGTCCCGCCGAGGATGATGATCTCGATCTTGTTGGTGGGATGGCCGGTGTTGCGAAGCGCAGTCAGCCGCGAATACGTCTGCAGATACGGATCGAAGCTGTTCTGCTCTGCACGCTGCGCGCCCGGCTCGTTGCTGAGGTAGCTCTTCGGCATCCGTACGTCGTTCGGGCAGAAGATGCACTCCCCTGGGCACGGATACGGCTTCGTCAGCACGGTAACCGGCGTGACGCCCGACAGCGTGCGGACCGGCTTCATTCGCAGGCGCTCGACGACGGCTTCATCATACGGGGGAATACCGCCTGTCCCGGCCAGCGCGCGATAGGCCGCGATTAGCTCATCTTTGCTGAACAGCCCGCGTCCATCTTTGGGGTGGCGCTTGAGGATACGCGCCAGCCGCGCGCGTGTGAGGTTGGGCTCCGCCGCGACAGCGGTTAAAATCTCCGTCAGCGGTTCCCGATAACGCGCCACGTCAAGCGCAGGCCGGTACCGTTTCGCCATCCGTCGTCCGTCCAAACCCGAGTCAGTCACCATACGACACAAAGTCGCTCCCAATACTAGCATGAATGACACCACAATTAAACGCCTGATTGCGCTCAACCGCGCGTTTTACGAGACGACCGCGGACGAGTTCGATCAGACGCGTGGCAAGCCCTGGCCCGGATGGCGCGCCGTTCTGCCCCTTCTGCCGCCGGTGGTGCGCGTGCTGGATGCCGGGTGCGGCAACGGGCGCTTTGGCCGCTTCCTGGCGGACGAGAGCAAAGCAACCATCCTCTATCCCGGCGTGGATAGCAGCCC
>CBINGT010000448.1:0-3357 GCA_966250245.1 uncultured Anaerolineae bacterium | reverse complement strand
ATGCCGAGCGACTGCGCCCGGATGGCATCATCTCCAAGCCGTACCTTGCGCGCGATCTGATCGCCCGGCTGGGCGAGGTGCAGTCGCGGCGCACGCGTGTTCCGCCGCCGCCCGCTGAGCCAGACGCGGACGACCTGCACCACATGGCGCAGACGCGCATTCTACGAGACGAGCCGCCGCAGCCTGGGACTAAAACGCTGAGCGACTGGCACGACATCGACCGGACCGGCAGCCTGCGCAAGACCGATTTTCTTGAGGACCGGCCCACCCCGGCAGGTGCACGAGCCGACAGCGAGACGGTCCCGCCGTTCGTCGAGGAACCGCCCCGGCACACCGGCGATACGCCGACCGTCTTCCTGCCCGAATTTGAGAGCCTGGGCCCATTCACGCCGGATGAGCCGCCCGCGCACGACGATTCGACGTTTGACGAAGTGCTCGATGCGCTCTCCCAAACGCCGCTGCCCGAGGCGCCGCGCTCCCCCGATGACGAGGCGTTTCACGAGCTGGTCAACTCGCTGAGCGCGCCCGATGCGCCCGCGCGCCGGAGCACGCTCGAAGACCTGCTCAGCACGCCACCTGCGGACACCGGAAACCCGCTCGACTACGTGCTGGACTCGATCCGGCGCAACCCGCCTACCGCCGGGCTGGACGACCTAGACGAGTCCGACCTGGATGACACGACCATCGGCGAGGTCATCGAAAGCCTGGGGCAAGAGTTTCAGGACGTGCTCGCAATACTGGATGGAAAAGAGGTCGACGAGCGGGAGTATCCGGAGCCGGATTACTCTGAAGACCTCGCCGCCACACCGGCCTTCGGACCGGACGAGTCGGACCGGCTCGACCTGGACGATCTCGCGGTGGACGAGATCCCCGACTGGATGCGTCACGACGCGCCACTTGAGGACACGCGCCGCAGCCCGCTGCAGTTCGAGCCGCCAGCGTCCGAGGAAGATTCGAAGCACTATCCGGCGACCGCCGCGCTGAGCGCCGTCGACGACGAGGATCCAGAGTTTTCGCTCGCCGATCTGCTTAACCAGATCGAGCAGCAGCTTCCACCCCCGCGCGAGCAGCGCCCTCGCCTGCGCCCGCTCCCCTCGTGGGAAGAGAACGCCTCGCCAGAAGAGGCCGAGCGGTTGCGCGCGCTTTTCCCGCCTGAGGATGAGTGGGAGTCGGGGGACATCGAAGAGATCTTCCCGGAGCCAGCCGTTGCCGCGCCGGTCGAGGAAGCGCCCGCCCCCCTGCCGAGCGAGCCGCTTGAGATGGAGTGGGACACGTTCAGCGACGAGGAGCCGGTCGTGGAAGCGCTGCCCGCCGACTTCGACCAGTTTCTGACGCAGGCAGATGAGTCCGAGCCGGTCGAGCGTGATGAGGCGGATCGCGTCGCCCTGGAGCTTGATCTGGACGACGATCTGATTGAAGCGGTGCAGCGCGCGGCAGCCGTGGATGCGTATGCTGACGAGCCGCCGCTCGAAGAAGAGGACACGCTGGCGACCGAGATCTCCGAAGCCTTTTACGAGGGCGTGCGCCAGACGGCATACGAGTTGCAGGAAGCATCCGCACCAGAACACACCGCCATCGCGGTCGATAGCGATTGGGAGACCGGGCCGGATGACGAGAGCCTGCGCCGTTACAGCGGTCCGCGCCCTACGCTGCTGCCGAACGAAGACGACTCGCTCCTTGAGCCGCAGCACGCTGAAGTGATGCCCAACAGCGAGCCAGAGCCGCCATCCGCCGGAGAGGATGAGGACGGCGCGGAGCTGGCTCAGATCGCGCTGGAATTGACGCAGTACTCGCTCGAAAGCTCGGCGCAGGCGACCATGCTCACGCGCGGCGGCGAGTTGATCGCCCAGGCGGGCAGCCTGCCCGGCTCCGCATTCGACAAGCTCCGCCAGGTCATCGAAACGGCGTGGTCCACCAGCCCGCCCGACTACAATTCGCTGAGTCGCTTCGTCACGCTGCCGGGCGTGGGCGAGTTCTTGCTGTTCAGCACGATCGTGGCAAACGGCATGGTGCTGAGCATGGCCTTCAGCGCCAACACGCCAGTGCGGGTGATCCGCCGCCAGGCCCGCCGCCTGAGCGAATCTCTGGAGCTGGTGCCGGAGCCGGTCGAAACGCCGGAGCCGGAAGCATCCACCACGCACGCCAGCCGCCCGACCGATCTCCGCGCGCCAGAAGGGCTGCGCCCCGCCCCGCCCGCCGCCGAGCAACCTGCTCCTGCGCCGCGCCGCCCGGACACGCCTTACACCGGCTATACGGTGCTGTGGCTGCCGTGGGATCCGCGTCTGGAACTGGGCGGGAGCTACGCGCAGGCGCTCGCGGACTGGATCGAGGATATCGCCGAAGAACGCGCGTGGGTCATCGACGAGCTGACGATCGAGTCCGACTATGTGCGGCTTGTGATCCAGGTGCCGCAGAAAAGCCTGCCGGACGACGTTCTGCACACGCTGTTCGACGAAACGGCGCGCCTCACCCAGGAACATTTCCCCGAGCTGATCGACGGCGCGGGACGGCTGTGGGCGAACGGCTATTATGTCGTCACGCCACCGCGCGAGCTGAGCGAGCGCGAGATCGGGCGCTTCATCACGTACCAGCGCCAGGCGCAGATGAGCTAAGCGCCCGGCCCTGTCCGCATAAGCAAGCGCCCCGGCGAGCAGTCACCGGGGCGCTGTTTTTGTGTCTGGGTCCGCGCTGGCAGGGTTAGTTCACGCGCGTCACGGTCGCTGTCAGCACCCACTGGACATACGTCCCGGTGCCGCCAACCGCCGAGACAATCACCGAGCCGGTGCGCGTGTCGTAGGTGATCTCCCGGTCGAAAATCGTCTGCCCGCAGCTAAACGTCTGCCCGCCAGCGGAGAAGGTGATGTGCTGCGTGCCCGTGCCAAAGCACGATGCCGAGATGACCAGCCGCGCCCGTCCGCCAGAAAGCGCCGCATTCGGGTTCATCCCACTCACATCCCAGAACACGCGATCTTCCGTGTCTCCACCAGGATACGACACGAAATCGGTAACCGACGACGTGCTATCAAGCGGAATAAGGAGCGTGTAGTTCCCGTCAGGCGGTGCGACCTGCGCTTCGACGGTCGGGGTATAGGTTGGCGTCAGTGTCGCGGTGGGCGGCGCTTCCTCCAGGAACGTCTGGACAGTCGGCGTATAGGTCGGCGTGTAAGTAGGCTCCGGCAGCAGTTGATCGCCGTTCTCGAGCGTCGGGGTGTAGCTCGGCGTGTACGTTGCCGTCGCGGTTGCGTCTAGCTCGCCGGGCGCGGTGGGCGACGGGATCGCGGTTGCGGTCGCGTTCGGGTCGGGCGTGTAGGTCGCGGTGAGCGTGCCGGTGACGGTCGGCGTAACGGTGATCGTTTC
>CBINGT010000447.1:0-3360 GCA_966250245.1 uncultured Anaerolineae bacterium | reverse complement strand
TCCAAACAAAAAAACCGGCGCTCGGAACGATCCGCCGGTCTTTGAGTGCTGTCCGAGTGGGTACGCTACGCCTGCTTCGCCAGCTCGACGATCGAGGCGAAGGTCTGCGGGTCGCGCACAGCCAGGTCCGCCAGAATCTTGCGATCCAGCTCGACGTTCGCAGCCTTCAGGCCATGAATCAGGCGGCTGTAGGACAGGCCGCTGAGGCGCGCCGCAGCGTTAATCCGCGTAATCCACAGGCGGCGCAGGTCGCGCCGGCGGTTACGGCGGTCGCGGTAGGCATACCACTGGCTTTTCATCATAGCCTCGTTGGCACGCCGGAAGAGCCGGTGCTTGGTGCCCCACTGGCCCTTCGTCATCTTCAGGATCTTCTTATGCCGGCGGCGCGTGACCACGCCCCTCTTTACACGGCTCATTGCTTAGTATGCTCCTCTGCTCGTCCGCCCGGCGGGCGATTGCCACTTAGGCCGGCGGATTCTGCTTATATTTGCCCAGGTAGGGCGCCAGACGGCGCACGCGCTTGGCGTCGGCACCCGAGGTGACCAGCATCTGGTCGAACTGAGCCTTCGTGCGCTTCGACTTGCGCCGGCGCAGATGGCTCTTGCCGCCCTTGGTCCGCATCACCTTGCCGCTGCCGGTCACGCGGAAGCGCTTGGCCGCTGCCTTGTAGGTCTTCAGCTTGTACTTCTTTTGCTTTTTCGCCACGAACCGCACTCCCTATAAACACGTGAGCACCGCACAGGGCGTGCGGCGCAAGAACCTTTTGGCCGATGAGCCGGAATAACCGGCAGTCGCTACTTCTTCTCCGGCGCGGGCGCCAGAACCATCAGCATCGTGCGGCCTTCCATGTTGGGGGCCTGTTCCACGACGGCGATGTCTTTCAGTTCGTCGGCCACCTCAGTCAGCATGTCCCGGGCAATTTCCGGGTACGTAATTTCGCGGCCACGGAAGCGGATGCGGACCTTCACCTTCATCCCTTCCTGCAGCCAGCGCCGAGCGTCACGAACCTTGAACGACCGGTGATGGTCGTCCGTCTTGGGCCGCAGCCGGATCTCTTTGACCTCAACCTGCTTCTGCTGCTTGCGAGCTTCGCGCTCCTTCTTAGCGCGTTCGTACTGGAACTTGCCAAAATCCATGATCCTGCACACCGGCGGGTTTGCCGTCGGGGCAACTTCGACCAGGTCCAGCCCACGCTCGCTTGCTAGCTGCAAGGCTTTTTGGATCGGCACGACTCCGTGGTTTTCGTTGTTCTCGTCAATCAAACGCACTTCGCGCGCGCGGATCCGGTCGTTGATCCGGTAATCTCCTGTGCTTATGGCCCTATCCTTTCGCGACTACATGTCGTCTTTTCGGCTGACTTTGGGCTGCCAGTGTAGCATAGCGCTTCCGATTCGTCAACCAAAAAAACGGCAAAGAACAGCCGGGAATAGCTAAAGACAGCAAGAAGCGGCTAAGGACAGCAAAGAGCAGTGCTTTCGCCGCGTTATCGCTGCTTGTCGCTCAAATCGTGAACGACTGGTGCATCTCCGGAACTATCACGTCCTCAAAGCCCGCTTCGTCGCGCAGGCCCTGCGCCAGAGACGCTGCGGACTCTTCTTCGCCGTGCACCAGGAACGTATGACGCGGCCGCTTGGCGATGGCGCGCGCCCACGCCAGCAGTTCGCTGCGGTCGGCGTGGCCCGAAAAGCCGTTGATCACCTCGATCTTCGCGCGAACGGTATGCTCCTCGCCGAAGATCCGCACCGGCGACACGCCCTCCACCAGGCGGCGGCCCAGCGTATCCGGCGCCTGCCAGCCGACGATCAGGATCGTGTTCGACGGGTCTTCGATCCGGTTGTGCAGGTGGTGCAGCACGCGCCCGGTTTCCATCATGCCGCTCGCGCTGATCACGATGAACGGCTCCCGCAGGAAGTTAAGCTCTTTGCTCTGCTCAACCGAGCGCGCATACACAAGCTGGTCAAAGCCGAATGGGTCACCCTCGGCCAGCATGAAGGCGCGCGTTTCCTCGTCGTACGACTCCGGATGTAACCGGAAAACCGAGGTCGCGTTGATCGCCAGCGGGCTGTCGACGTACACCCTGATCGGCGGGATGTCGCGGCGGACCATCATGCGATTCAGCGTGTAGACGATCTGCTGCGTGCGCCCCACCGCAAACGCCGGAATGATCAGCGCCCCGCCCCGGCGGTACGTGTCTTTGACGATCTCCTCAAGCCGCTTCTCCGAGTCGAAAAACGGCTCGTGCTCGCGGCTGCCGTAGGTGCTTTCGAGCAGCAGAACGTCGGCGTGCTCGACTGTTTCGGGATCGCGCAGAATCGGCGTGTTGGCGCGGCCCAGGTCCCCACTGAACACCACGCGCACATCCCGCCCCGCGTCGCGATCCTCGATGTCGAGCACGACGATCGCGCTGCCGAGCATGTGCCCCGCGTCGAGGAAGGTCACGGTGACGCCAGACGCGATCTCGCGCGGGCGGTGATAGCCCACCGCGGCGAAATATTCGAGGCTGCGGACCGCATCTTCTACCGTATAGAGCGGGTCGATCGGCGGCTCGCCCCGGCGCGCGCGCTTCTTGTTGAGGTATTCGGCGTCGCGCTCGTGGATGTTGCCGCTGTCCATCAGCATGGTCGAGCACAGGTCGCGCGTGGCAAAGGTGCAATAGATGTCGCCGTTAAAGCCGCTCTTGACCAGGTTGGGGATATTGCCGCTGTGATCGATATGGGCGTGGCTGAGCACCATCGCGTCGATCGACGCCGCGTCAAATGGCAGGTTGCGGTTGCGCTCAAACGACTCGCTGCGCTTGCCCTGGTACAGCCCGCAGTCGAGCAGAATCCGCTGGTCGTTGACCTCGATCAGGTGCTGCGAGCCGGTTACCGTCCGGGCCGCCCCGTGAAATGTGATCTTCATCGCGCTCTCCTTCGAGTCAAACCAGGCACCGATCCCACCCGCCCAGCACGCTTACATCTCGTCAGACATACCTCTCAGCAGTTCGATCAGTTCGGCGCCATATTCCGCGCGCCGCCAGGGGCCCAGCCCGGGGATATCGTCGAGGTCTTCCAGGCGTTGCGGCGCCTGCCGGGCCAGGATCCACAGCGTCTCGCGTGGCAGGATCACGTCCGACTCGACGCCGCGATCGAGCGCGCGCTGCTTGCGCCAGGCGCGCAGCACGTCATAGCGCGCCAGCACCGCCTGGTCTGGCGTGCGGCGGCGCGGGGGTTGCGGCGGCGGCGCGTCCTTCCCGCGTGCGACCGCCTGCAAGATCGCATCCCCATAGCGGCGCGCCTGACGGCCGGTCAGCGAGCGCGCCGTGTCCAGATCCGCCAGGTGGCGCGGCGCCACGCGCAGGGCCGCATCGTCTCCTGCCTG
>CBINGT010000446.1:0-3395 GCA_966250245.1 uncultured Anaerolineae bacterium | reverse complement strand
GCCGCTGCCCGGTTGCCAATAACCAACAGTCGTGCTGCCCGCGTGCGAAAGGCACCTGGACAGTGTTCAAGGGTGGAAACACCCTATTCTAATAGTGCAGATGGTGTAGAATAAGCGGCAATAACGAGGTTCTTAGCCCCTGCCAGCGGTCTGGCGGTGGGCTTTCTCGTTATGTTGCCTCATTTCGGTGTCGGTTGGTCCAGCACCTGACAGGGGCGAAGGTAGACATTTTATAACTAGTGTGCCTGACGGCCCAGGTTCGTAGCAAAAATGGAGAGGATAACATGCCTGCTGTAGTTGATTCTGCGCTTGTAGGGTCGATCCGCTCTCGTGTGGCGGAGCAGCACGACACGATCTTAAACTTTTTCCGCGAGATCGTGGCGATCCCAAGCGTGATGGGGCAGATCGGCGAAGTTGGCCAGCGCGTGGCGGAAGAGATGGAGCGCCTGAAGTTTGATGAAGTGCGCTTCGACCGGATGGGCAACGTGCTCGGCCGGATCGGCAACGGGCCGCGCGTTCTGCTCTACGACAGCCATCTCGACACGGTCGATGTGGGCGACCCGACCGCGTGGGAGTGGGATCCGTTCCAGGGCAAGATCGAGGATGGGATCTTCTATGCACGCGGCGCGGGCGACGAGAAGCAATCCACGCCCGGCATGATTTACGGGCTGGCGCTGGCGCGCGACCTGGGTCTGCTAGATGGGTATACCGTCTATTACTTCGGCAATATGGAAGAAGACTGCGACGGCATCGCCCCGAACGTGCTGGTCGAGGTCGAAGGGATCCGGCCAGACTTCGTGGTGATCGGCGAGCCGACCCGGATGCAGGTCTATCGCGGGCATAAGGGGCGCGTCGAACTGAAGGTCGTCGCGAAGGGGCGGTCGATTCACGCTGCGTCGAACCAGCTCGGCGACAACGCGATCTACAAGATGTTGCCGGTCATCGCCGGGGTGCGGGATCTGAACGACCAGCTCCACACCGACCCGTTCCTGGGGCAGGGGCGGATCACCGTCAGCAAGATCGAATGCCAGACGCCATCGATTAACGCTGTTCCCGACGAGTGCACCATCTACATTGACCGCCGCCTGACCTTCGGCGAGAGCAAAGAGCTTGCCGTGGAGCAGGTGCAGGCGCTCATCCCCGAGGAGCATTCGGAATCGATTCGCGTGGAAATTTTGCACTACGACACCCCCAGCTACACCGGGTATCAGTATCCCGTCGAGAAGTATTTCCCCGCCTGGGCGATTGACGAGGATCACCCGCTGGTGCAGGCGGGCCTGGAAGCGTGCCGGATACTGTGGGACCAGACCGCCCCGGCCGGGAAGTGGGATTTCTCGACCAACGGCATTTACTGGAACGGGAAAGCTGGAATTCCGTCGATCGGCTTTGCCCCCGGCGATGAACGTACGGCTCACGGCGCCCTTGATCAGGTGCCGCTGGAAGATGTAGTCCGTGCGACCGAGTTCTATGCGCTTTTGCCGGCGCTCTTGAAATAACGAAACGAGGAACAGAGACATGCAGACGCATTTGATTGGGCGGGACATGATCACGCCCGACGAGTGGACCGACGACGAAGTCAATACGATTTTCGAGGTCGCGTTTGACCTCAAGCGCAAGCGGGCCCTGGGCGAGCCGCACGCGCTGCTGCGCGATAAGGTGCTGGCGATGCTGTTCTTCTTTACCAGCACGCGCACTCGCGTGAGTTTTGAGGCGGGGATGGCGCAGCTTGGCGGGCACGCGCAGTTCATCGAAAGCACGACGACGCAGATCGCGCACGGCGACACGGCCAAAGAGATCGGCGAGATCGTCGGGCGTTACTGCGACGGGATCGCCATCCGGCAATGCGACTGGGGCATTGGCAACAAGTACATCCGCGAAGTGGCCGAGGCCAGCCGCGTGCCGGTGCTCAACATGCAGTGCGACTGGTATCACCCCTTCCAGGCGCTGGCGGACATGATGACGATCTTTGAGCGCTTCGGGCGTGACGTGCGCGGCAAGACGATCAACGTGTCGTGGGCGTACGCGTCCAGCTATCAGAAGCCGCTCTCCGTGCCGCAGAGCCTGATCACGCTCTGCACGCGCTACGGCATGAACGTCCGCCTGACGCACCCGCCGGAATTCAAGCTGATGCCGGAGATTGTCCAACTTGCCGAAGACAACGCGCGGCGCAGTGGCGGCAGCTTCGAGATCTACGACGATTTCGACAAGGGGTTCGAGGGCGCGCACATCGTCTATCCCAAGAGTTGGGGCGCGATGATGACTACCTCCGATATGGAAGAGTCGAAGCGCATCGGCGACAAGTACAAGGACTGGATCACTGACGAGCGGCGGATGGCGCTGGCGGACAAGGACGCGATCTACATGCACTGCCTGCCTGCTGACCGTAACATCGAGGTGACCGACGCCGTCATCGAAGGTCCGCAGAGCGCGGTGTACGATGAGGCCGAGAACCGGCTGCACGTGCAGAAGGCGGTCATGGCGCTGACCATGCGCAGCTAGTGCGTGTGCGCAGCCGTTAACGTGTATTAGTCTAAAAGCCGATCGACCAGCTTCGGCTGGAGATCGGCTTTTTCCCACTACTGTTTGAAGATAATTTTTCATGACGAGGAACAACATCTATGGGTACGGCAGCAACCAGAACTGTTGTCATGGCCATCGGGGGGAACTCGCTGATTCTCGATAAGAAGCGGCCCCAGGTGGAGCACCAGTGGGAAGCGGTCTACGAGACGGCGCGGCACATCGCAGACATGATCGCGGACGGCTGGCGCGTGGTCATTACGCACGGCAACGGCCCGCAGGTCGGCTTCATTCTGCGCCGCAATGAGCTGGCTGCGCACGAGGTCCACACCACGCCGATGGACGTGATCGGCGCGGACACGCAAGGGTCGATCGGGTACATGCTGCAGCAGGCGCTCGCCAACTGCCTGCGCGCGCGGCAAATCCAGCGGGATATTGCGACCGTCATCACGCAGACCGTGGTCGACCGCAACGATCCCGCTTTCCAGAATCCGAACAAGCCGATTGGCGGGTTCATGAGCAAGGAAGAGGGCGAGAAGTTCGAGGCCGAGGGCTGGACGGTCGTCGAGGACGCGGGGCGCGGTTACCGGCGCGTCGTGCCGTCGCCGATCCCGGTCGAGATCGTGGAACTGAATGCGATCAATACGCTCGTCCAGAACGACGTGATCGTGATCTGCACCGGCGGCGGGGGGATCCCTGTGGTGCGCGACGAGCACGGCAACCTGCGCGGCGTCAATGCGGTGATCGACAAGGATCGCGGCTCCAGCTTGCTGGCGAACGGTCTGAAAGCGGACCTGTTTGTGATCTCGACTGCGGTGGAGAAGGTAGCGATCAACTTCAACAAGCCGGATCAGCAGTGGCTGGACCGCATGACGCTG
>CBINGT010000445.1:0-3414 GCA_966250245.1 uncultured Anaerolineae bacterium | reverse complement strand
AGCGGCCGCGATAAAACTCTGCCAGCGCCCGTTCTTCGTCATTCATCTCCGGCTGGGCGCTTTCCAGCATTGCGGCGTTTTCCTGCAGCACGCGCAGCGCCTGATTGACGTCGCGCAGCTCCCGGCTGGACAGCACGTTGATCAGAATCTGCCAAAAATCGGACTCGGCGCGATAGTACTTTCGGCGATCGTCTTTCACCCACACCTCGCGCACGATGCCCATGTGTTCCAACGTGCGCAGGTTGGTGCTGACGCTGGCTTTCGAGATGCCTAGCTGCGCCATCAGGTCGTCGAGACTCAGCGGGTGCGGGCTGAGCAACAACGCCCCGTAGAGCTGGCCCATCACCTTGCTGAAGCCGAAATAGCTCGCAAGCTGCCCAAGCCCTTCGATTACGCTGGTGTTCGCGGCTTGAAGGGTGGGGTGGGCGGAAACTTCAAACGTCGGATCGGTCATTGTTCCTCGCTAGCGCATGCTGGGCAACGGAGATGGTAACAACCCAGGCCGTGCGCTGCAAGCCCTTTCAGACAGGTTGCTGAAAGGGCCGCGTAGGGAAGACGTTGTTTTTTCGGGAAGATGGCGGCGCTATAATCTGGGCGACGGCGCTGCTCGATTATGCGCCGGCTGCATAGAGGGGGTTTCAATGCGGATACGAGCGGTCGCCGGGATGACCGTCGCAATCCTGGCCGCGCTGATCTGGCTGGCGCTCGCCGTCCAGCCGGTGGCCGTGCTGGCCTGCGCCAGCCCATCAGACGTGTCTCCGATGACTTTGCCGCCCGAGGTTGTCCCTCCACGAAGCAACGATTTCCGCCCGTCGCTGATGGTAGATGGCGTGCTGGCGCCCGGCGCGCTCGGCCTGCCCGGCGAGCAAATCACGTGGATTGTCACGCTTCGCAACGTGGGCACTGCGCCCGGCACCGACATCATCCTCACCGATCAGGTGCACGAGCAGCTTCGCATCGACCGCGTGGAAGTCAGTCGCGGTGAGTTCGCGATCAGCGAGCAGGTGGTGGTCGCCAGGACGCCATTCCTCGCGCCTGGCGAGGAAGTGCAGATGCGCGTCGACACCACGGTGAGCGAGATCCCGTCCGGTGGTAGCGTGGCGAGCCGGGTGCGGCTCTCCGCGCAGGGGCCGGGGGGCGCGATCGAGGATGCGGCGCTCGCTGAGGTCTTCGTGCCGACTGGCCTTCCAGCGACCGGCTACCCCCCGGCGGAGTCTTCGCCCGCGCAGACCGGGCTATCCGTGATAACGGTAGCGCTGCTTGGCATGGTCGCGGTGATGCTCATGGCGACGTATGTCTGGTGGCGCGGCAGCGTGAGGCGGATCTAAGCGATCAGCAGTTAGCGGTTAGCGATTAGCGAGAGCAAAAAAACAGGAAGGCGCGGTAGCCACCAGCCAGGATGGTCTGTAGGGGCGGAGCTTGCTCCGCCCGTGATTTTGTAACTGCTAAGTGACCTACGGAAAACCAAGAGTGGATTTTTTTCGGCGCGGAACCTCACCACGGGGATTAAGAGGTGAGGTTTTTCACGCCGGTGTGTCCGGATCGCCCCAGCCGAAATCGTCGCCGAATAGCTCGTCGGGGTCCTGATAGCCCTCGGTGCCACGCGCCAGACCGGCGCTTTCGGCCAGCGCATCCAGGTAGTAGATCAGGTTTGCGCCGGGGCACTCGCTGAAATCGTTGAACTCCCCATGCCCGGCGAGGTGCGTCAATTCCAGCCGCAGCGCGAGCCAGTCGATCAGGCGGCTTCCGGCGGCAAGCTGCTCCGGCGTGGGCGACTCTTCCTGAAAGTTCCCAAAGAACACGACGCCCACGCTGCCGGTGTTGTATCCGGCGACGTGCGTCCCGCGCACGCGCAGGTCGCGTCCTTCGAAGATTGCCCCGCTTTTCCCCACGCCAAAGTGGTAGCCCACGTCCGCCCAGCGGCGGGAGTCCATATGCTCGGCCTGGATCTCGCGCATCGTCGCTTCGTCATCGTCTTCCACGATGACCGAGTGATGGACGACGACCGTCCGGTAAACGTCGCGCAGGTCGCCGGGGTAGATGAACCAGCCCTCGTTATTGTCCTGCGCCCAGAATCCGGTTTCGTTCAGCGCGCGGTGATCCGGCTCGCGGGCGCCCCATTCCGCGCGGGAGATGATCGCCGGGCGATCGATGCGCTTGAGGATCGGCGGGCGTGGGGTCATCAGGGAAGGGGGCGTGCCTTCGGGCGCGGCGCTCACCTCGGAACTCAGCAGCAGATACGCCGCGCCGCCCACACCCGACACGCTGCACGCCGCCACGCCCAGCCCCATCAACCCAAGCAGTTCCCGCCGCGTCAATCGCACCAGCGAATCACCTTAGCTTTCATGTGGCTTACCGGCCGGGATCATACCCGTCCGCCGCCACGCCGGACAATATTTTCCGGAAATTTCTTACAATTTCCGTTGAATTTCTGGTATAACAATGCTACGCTTGTACACTCATTCACATTCATATTATCGGCGCTCCTGAATCACCCCAGGGAAAGGAGGGAGACGGTCCAGACTGCTCCGCGCCGCAGGTGGGAAGCTCCTGGCGCCGTCGTGTTGATCCTCATGGGTAACTCACGCAACATTCCCGATATTGTTGTTGGCCGGCTCCCGGTGTATCTCCGCGCGCTCAGCCTGATGCTGGCGGAGCAGTGTGAATATACCTCGTCGCACGAGCTGGGCGAGCGCCTGGGAATCAGCTCCGCACAAATCCGCAAAGACCTTTCTCATTTTGGCGAGTTCGGCAAGCAAGGCACAGGTTACAACGTCGCTTTTCTGCACGAGCAGATCCGTCAGATTCTGCACGTCGACCGCGAGTGGCCGATGGCCGTGGTCGGGGCAGGCGACCTCGGACGCGCGATCGTCCATTATCGCGGATTCGTGCCGCGCGGCTTCCGCGTGGTGTGCGTATTTGACAACAAGCCTGAGCGCGTTGGCGAAGAGATCGCGGGCATCGTCGTCCAGCCGATGGAAAAGCTGGCTGAGGAACTGAGCGCTAAAAACGTCCAGGTGGCGATGATCGCCGTGCCGCTGGAAGCCGCGCAGGACGTTGCGGACCAGCTTGTGCAGGCGGGTGTGCGCGCCATTCTGAACTACGCGCCGATCAATATCTCGGTCCCGCCGGATGTGCAGGTTCAGTACATCGACCCGGTGGTGCACCTGCAGCACATGACCTTCTACCTGAAATAGCTGCCCGACACAGTCGCCGTCTTGTGCGGCAGCACGAGGAGCGCCCGACGAATGTTCGAGAATGTCACCCTGGCCTTTATCGGCAGCGGCAACATGGGCGAGGCGATGATCCATGGCCTGCTGAAGCAACGCATGGTCCAGCCCGATCAGATTATCGCCGCCGATCCGCACGTCGCGCGCGGCGAGGAACTGTGCGCTCGCTATGGCGTCCGGGTTA
>CBINGT010000444.1:0-3416 GCA_966250245.1 uncultured Anaerolineae bacterium | reverse complement strand
CCGCCAGCGTCGCAGGCGCCGCGATCGTTATCTCGCCGCGCTATGGCACCAGCGCCAGCTTCGACCGGTCTGGCCGCTTGCTGGGGTTGTTCGCGGACGAGCGCAGCTACCAGCGGACGCTTGACAATCGCGTGCTGGAGCGACTGAGTGGGACTGTCGCGCGCCGCCGCGAGCTTCCGCCGGACGAGGCCGCCGCGCTGCTCGACAGACTGTTTGCGGACCTGCGCGATCTGGCCGAGGTGGTCCCTTCGCTCGACCTGTCGCCGGGCGACCGCCGCCTGCTGGCGGATGCGCTGGCGAGGGTGCTGGCGTTCGGCCCTGACCGGCTGGCGCAGGATGGCGCGACGTTCCGCACGCTGTACAAGCCGGTGAGCATCCTGCCGCCGGACCAGTATCTCGCGCTAGTGCTTCAAGCGACCGAGGGCTGCTCGTGGAACCGCTGCACGTTCTGTGGACTGTATCGCGACCGGGCGTTTCGCATCCACTCGCCGGAGTCGTTCGCGGCGCACTGCGAAGCCGTCCGCGACTTTTACGGCGAAGGGATCAGCCTGCGACGCGGCATCTTCCTGGCGGATGCCAATGCGCTGATCACTCCGCAGAAGCGGCTGGTGAAGCTGCTCGAAATCGCGCAGTCCTACTTCGCGCTGCCGGATGGCCCGCGCCCGATTTACTCGTTCGTCAGCGCGTTCGACGTGGAGCGCAAGTCTCCGGCGGAGTGGGCGGAGCTTCACGCGTTGGGCGTGCAACGGGCGTACATTGGCCTGGAAACGGGCGACGACGACTTGCTGCGCTTCCTCAACAAGCCCGGCACCGCGCAGGACGCGATCGACGCGGTGCGCGCCCTGCGGGCGGGCGGCATCTCCGCCGGGGTGATCGTCATGGCGGGTATTGGCGGGGAGCGGTTTGCCGAGGCGCACGTCGCGCGCACGCTCGACGTGATCGCTGCGATGGGCCTCGGCGCTGACGACCTGGTGTACCTGTCGAACTATGTCCCCGCGCCCGGAACAGAATATCCAGAGCAGGCTGCCGCCGCAGGGATCCGCCCGCTGAGCCACGACGAGATCGCCGCGCAGCTTCAGACGCTGCAAGCGTGCCTGCGCGATCGCCTGCCCGGCGTGAAGGTCGCGCCCTACCGGGTGGACGGGTTCGCGCTATAGAACAGCAAACAGCGATTAGCAAAGGTCAATCCGGGCATTTTCGTGGCGCCTGACGCTTCTCACCGCTAAGGCCCGCTTCCGTTCTCGATGCTCTTGGCCGCTCTTTCAGCTAACCGCTAACTGCTAACCGCTAATCGCTGTCTCCGCCGCGCCACTTGCCGGTTTTCTCGTCCATCGTCATGCTGCCGCCGGGCGCGTCCGAGATTTTGATCAGCGTCACGACCGACCCGTTGCTGGAACGCACCGCCGCCAGATGCGCCTGCTTGGCGGCTTCCCACGCGGCGTCGAACGGCCCCTCGATGGTCGTTTCGAGCGGGCCGACTTCATAGCGCAGGCCGCTGGCGATGATCGCCTCGATGGCGCGGTCCACGTGCGGCAGGGCGTCGTCGGTCAGTGGGAGAACCTCGATCCCAATGTTGACAATCCGCTTCTCGTCCATGGTGTACCTCTTGAGTCTTTTCGTCGAATCCACTTACAATGCAATTGTACCGTCTTAGCGCAACCGGACAGGCCCGCAGGCGTATTAGAGAGTGAACGTGGACACTATCGGGGAGAGAACACGATGGCCGCTCGTACGAATTCTGACCTGCTGAGGAACATCCTGACCCTGATCGTCATCGTCATTGTGGCGATCGTGGTCTTGAGCATTGTGCTGGCGATTCTGAAGACCCTGGTTCCGCTGCTGATCCTGGGCGCGATCGTCGCCGGGATCCTGTACCTCTTCCGCAAGTTACGCTGAGCTACAAGCAGCGATAGACCAGCAACAAACAGCTAAACGCAGCGAAAGGCAGCGAAGCCCGGAGCCCACCGCGCTCGCTGCTTTTTGCTGTCTGTCGCCGCACTTTGCCGCGCGGTGGGCGGGTGAGGCTAAGAACTGCCTATAATCAGATTAGCACGTGCATACACGACTTGAGCGTAAGAGGGGATTTTCGCATGAGCGTACAGACCGAATCACAGCAACCCCAGATCGGCCGCATGATCGGCATGGCCGTGATGATGGTTCTGCTGCTGCGCGAGCTGACTGTTCCGCGTGCGGTGTTGTCGGGCGTGAAAAACGTCTTCGACGTGCCGATGGACCTGCTGAGGCTACTGTTCCGCTCGCTGATGGTGTTCAAGCCACTGCTGGATCTGATCGGAAGCCTGCTGGCGATCGTGCGCGCTGCGCTGATTCTGGCGGTGTTCGGCGTGGTCGTGACAAAGCTGCTCGACTCACTCGGGATGATGAAGCTGCGCTAGCTCCCCGACCGGCGGCCCACCGGCCGGCGCCGCGTCGGGCCGCCCGCTGCTCCCATTACGCCCGCGCACCGATTGCAGCGGGGTAAAGATAGGCGTTCCGGCGAACGGATCGCGCCCGATCGTCCCTTCAACCTGAAAGACCTCGCGCATCATCTGCTCGGTGAGCACCTCGTCCGGCGTCCCTGCTGCATACACTTCCCCGGCGTGGATCGCGACCAGCCGGTGGCTGAAACGCGCCGCCTGGTTGAGATCGTGCAACACCATCACAATGCTGAGATCGCCCTCGCGGTTGAGCCGCTGGAGCAGCGTCATGACCTCAAGCTGGTGGCTGATGTCGAGGAAGGTCGTCGGCTCGTCGAGCAGCAGAACGCGCGGCTCCTGCGCCAGCGCCAGCGCAATCCACGCCCGCTGACGCTCGCCGCCGGAGAGCGTGCTGAGGCGGCGCGTCGCAAAATCCTCAAGCCCGGTCATCTCCAGCGCCCAGCCGATCGCGTCCCGGTCACGGTGGGTGGACGGCCGCCACCACGCCTGTCGCGCAAACCGCCCGCGCGCAACCAGATCGCGCACGGTCAGGTCTTCGGGCGCGGTTGGGTTCTGCGGCAGGATCGCAAGCTGCTGCGCGACCTTGCGCGGGTTCATGCGGTGAATCGGCTGCCCGTTGAGCGTGACCGTGCCGCGCTGCGGGCGCATCAGCCGGGCTAGCGCGCGGAGCAGCGTGCTTTTGCCGGAGCCGTTCGGCCCGACCAGCGCGACGATCTCGCCCGCCTGGACGGCCAGCGACAGATCGCGCACGACGGGATGATCGCGGCGGTACCCGAGCGTCAGACGGTCGGCGGCCAGAATGGTATTCGCGTGCGGTCCACTTGTCATCGGTTCACCACTGTGTGCGGCGGGCGCGGACGATCCACAGGAACAACGGCCCGCCGACCACTGCTGTCACGATCCCGACCGGGATCTCAATGTTCGGGTTGCCGAGCAGCGACGGGAAGTTCTTCGACGCCGCGGCGGCGTCGCCGCCGCCGA
>CBINGT010000443.1:0-3434 GCA_966250245.1 uncultured Anaerolineae bacterium | reverse complement strand
AGCACGGCCAGGTGCACCGTCTCGTTGACGCGGCGCATGAGGGCTTTCATCTGCGGCATGGCTTGTTCGGCGAGGTTCAGGCGGCGGATGAGCGCTCCGCGCAGGTGCAGGAAGCGCAGGCCCAGCTCGTAGAGGCGCGTCTCGGGGTTCTGCTCGACGTAGCCCAGGTGGACGAGCGTGTTCAGCAGGCGGTGCGTTGTGCCGAGCGGGAGCTTGCTGAGCGCGGCGAGTTCTGAGACGCTGCGGCCGTTGTTGGACTGCGCCAGCAGTTCCAGCAGGGCGAACGCGCGCCCGACGGATTGCACGATCGGGTCCATAAAAATTCACTGTCCGGGCTGCCCAGCGCGGGCGCACATCGTTTCGCCGCACGCCGCCAGCTACCGCTAGGCGGAAAAGTGCATCTTGTTTCTGAGTCTATGCTAGGCGTGCCCGCCCGGCGGCGTCAAGCATACTTTCCGCAATGTGGAAAACCAAATGCTGAAAAGCAGGGAGTGGGGAGTGGGTAAAAGCACCCCCCATCCTTCCGACCTTCGGTCGGCGTTCCTTCCCCCACAAGGAGGGAAGGAAAAGGCCAGGCCAGCGACCTTGCTCCCCTTCCCTCTTTATGGGGTGGGGGCAGGGGCCGGGGGATGGGGGGAAAAGGGCAACCGGGACGGGCGGAGCTTGCTCCGCCCCTACAGATCGTGTGGTTTTCCCCTCTCCCCGCGACGCAGTCGCAAGAGGGAGAGGGGCTAGGGGTGAGGGGGAACCGCTACCCCTCGCCGAGCGATTGGAGCGCGAGGGTCGGGGTAGGGGCGGGCGCTTCGGGGATGTGGATCGCGTCCAGCGCGATGACCGTCCCCTCGCTGGCCGGGTTGCGCTGCCCGGTGTTCCGCAGCGTGACGGTGTGCACCCCATACGGCAGGCCGTCGATCACGATTTCGCGTCCGAACGTGCCTGTCGGTGCGTAGCTGTCCACCACGGTCCACAGAGCGCCATCCACCAGCACCTCGAAGATTCCGAAATTGCGGAAGCTGACGTATTGCACGCGCGCGGCCGTCCCCTCGAACGCGAAGGCGGCTTCGGCGTCGGCATCCTCGCTGTAGCGGTAGCTGGCGTCCGTGCCGTGCAGCGAGGCGATCAGGATCCAGTTGCCGCGCGGGTAGGCGATAAATGGGCTGTCGTCGTTGTACGTGCCGGGCCCCATCACACCCATCGACGGAGTAGGCGTGGGGGGGACGAGCGTCGGCGTGGGCGAGGGGAGCGCGACGGTGGGTGTGGGCGTCGCAGGCACGGCGAGCGTTGGAGTCAGCGTCGGGACCAGCGTCTCGGTCGCGGTAGGCGTGGCGGTCGGCGCCAGGCGGAACGGCGTGGGCGAGGGCGCGGTCGGCGTGATGACCGGCGGCTGCGCGACGCCGTCCAGCGCCCCGCCGGACGCATACGGCGAGCTATACAGAATCAGCCGGGCGCGCAGGCTGGTGCGCTCCGCCTCGTGAGTGGTGGACACGTCCGCAAGCTGGATGCCTGGCGCGCTCGCTTCCTTGACGTGCACCACGAAATTGAGCAGGTTGCGCGGCTCGCCCTCGACCTCGATCTGGAAGGCGCGCGCCTTATACGCCTCGGACGCTGCGGCATCCTGCGTCGGGTCAAGCTGGAGCCGCGCGATCTCGACACCGGTGTCCTGCGCGTAGCTGTAGAGCCGGTCGAGCATGTCGTCCGCCTCCGCCGAGGTCAGGAACAGCCCCGCCGCCTCGACCAGTTGCTCCTGCGCGCTGGCAAGCTGGTGCTCCAATACCTCGGCTGCGCCCTCGACCGCTTCCGCCGTCGCTGTGAGCGCCAGCCCCTGCCCGCTGACCACCGTGCTGAGGTGCGATGTGTCTTCCCAGGCGGGCAGGATCGTCATAAGACCAAACACCACGTTGCCCAGCGCCACCAGCGCGATCAGCACCAGCGGCGCTAGCACCGGCAGCCGGTCGCGCAGGGTGGGGCGGTCGTCGTCAAAAAAGTCGTTCATCATGGCGCGGCTGCCTTTAGCTCGGCGACGAGGACGAATTCCACATAGCGGATGCGGCCCGGCGTGGCGGGCGCGGGGGTCGGCGTGCCACGTGCGGGCGTGGGCGTTGCGACGACGTTCCCCGACAGCGATTGGACCGTCACGGTCGAAAAGTAGCCCGATTCTTCCAGCCGCCGGGCGTAGTCGAGGACGGTCTGCTCGTTCCACGCGCGGCCCTGCAAGGTCAGCATCCGGCCGGTCTGCGTCAGGCCGAGCACCACCATATAGTCGTCGTGATAGTTGCTGAGGCTGGCGGCCACCCCCGGCCAGTCAACGCGGTCGCTTACAAGCGAGCGGCTGGCGGGCTGGATCGCGCTCAGGTGCGCCAGCGCGGCGCTGAGCGTCGCCTGCAAGCTCTGCTCGTCCCGCGAGGCGGGCGGGCCCTGGTCCAGCCGGGCCTGCTGCGTGGCGATGTCGTTGCGCAGGCGGGCGTTTTCCTCTTCAATCGACGCGCCGAGCAGGTACAGCGGCAGGAACAGCACGCCCAGGCTGAGCACTACCAGCCACAGGATCAGCCGTCCCACGCGCGAGCGGCGCGGCGGTTCGTCGGTCGTGTCTTCAAGAAGCGGTGAATATGTCACTGGTTACCTCAGCGGGAGCAGCATAGCCACCAGCGCGACCTGCGCGCCCAGGCACAGAAACGGCGCGTAGGGGATGCGCGTCTTCGCGCTGGCGCCGCGCCGCATCAGCCAGATCGCCGCGACGCCTGCCGCGCCGGTCCCCGCCAGCAGCGCCCATAAGATATACGGAAACCCCAATCCGACGCCAATCAGCGCGGCCAGCTTGACATCCCCAAACCCCAGCTCGCCGGGGCGCAGCCAGGCGGTCAGGAAGAAGATCGCGAACGCCATCCCGCCGCCGACCAGCACGTGCGCCATCGACTGATCGGCGGCCAGCAGGTGCGCGCCGAGCGCCACGACGATCGCGGGGTAGGTCATGGCGTTGAGCACCAGCCGGTGTTTCAGGTCGATCAGCGCGACGAGCAGCAGGTAAGCGTAACTCGCGGCCAGCACCGCGAACGTCCGCGACGGTCCGCACGCCAGCCACAGCGCCGCCAGAAACGCCGCGCTGCCCAGTTCCGCCGCCAGCGCCGCGCGATCCGTGTCCGGCTGGCGACGCACCCATTGCACGATCGCGGGCGGGCGCAGCGGTGCGGGTTCCCCGGTCGAGACGTGCCCGGTCCGGCGGGGGAGCCGGGCGGCGAGCGCATCCGCCAGCCATCCGAGGACAATTCCAAGCAACGCGCACAGGATCGGCATGGTCATTCCTCGTCGGCGTCGTAGCGCAGCGCGCCGGGCAGGGTGAGCACAAACTCCGCGCCGCCCGCCTCGCGGTTGCGCGCGCTCACCGTGCCGTGATGCGCCTCGACCGCGGCACGCACGATCTCCAACCCCAGGCCGAT
>CBINGT010000442.1:0-3448 GCA_966250245.1 uncultured Anaerolineae bacterium | reverse complement strand
GCCAGGATCACGAGCGCCAGCGACAGCCCGATCCGAGGCAGGTCATCCAGATTGCTGAAAACAACGTCAAGCTCGTTGAAGATGTCGTTGAGCATCGCTAGCTCTCCTGCGCCGGGGCAGCGGCGCGGTCAGCCTGGGCTTCGGCGCGCGTCAGACCGCGCTCGAACGCCAGCGCGAGCTGGTCCCCATTCTCCGGGTCGAGCATCCGGTCGACCCGGTCGATTTTCAGGACGCGCCCGGAATCCAGCAACAGCGCCCGATCCCCTACCCGCCGCGCTTGCTCGACCTGGTGAGACACCCAGATCAGGCACAGGCCGAGGCGATCGCGCAGGCTGAGCAGGGTTTCCTCGACGGCGCGCGTCGCGATCGGGTCCAGCGCTGAGGTTGGCTCGTCCAGCAACAGCACCTGAGACTTGTTCGCCAGGGCGCGGGCGATCGCCACCCGCTGCGCCTGCCCGCCGGAAAGCTGGTCCGCCGGACGGCTGGCGAGCGCGGGGTCGAGCGTGACCATCTCAAGCAGCGTGGCGATCTGCTCTGCCGAAAGCGGCTTTCCGCGCAGCGCCGGGCCGTAGCCGACGTTATCGGCGACCGTTCCGGGAAACATCGCCGGGATCTGAAATACCATCCCGACGCGGCAGCGCAGCTCCGTCACCGGCAGCGTGGTAATGTCTTCGCCGTTCAGAAAGACCGTACCGGGCGCGGGTTCTTCGAGCCGGTTCAGGCAGCGCAGCAGCGAGCTTTTCCCGCTGCCGCTGGGGCCGATCAGCACCAGGGTTTCGTTAGCATCCGCGTCGAAGGAGATATCGTGCAACACTTCGCGCCCGCCGCGCGACAGCGACAGGTGGCGCACTTCGATGACCGCCATACAGGCATACTCTCCACAAAATCGATGCTACAGATTATAAAGCCGCGCCCGATACCCTTTACATGCCTCACGCACCGGGGCGCTTGCCGACGGTTGCCACGTAGATCACGAACTGCGACTCCCCGTCCAGCTCCAGCACGCCGTTCAGCGAGTGGTCGTCGAACGCGCCGATCGCGCACGTACCACAGGCGATGCTCCACGCCGCGAGGTACAGGTTCTGGCAGACGTGCCCGGCGTCCAGATGCATGTAGCGATAGCCACGCTCGCCATAGCGCCAGGTGGTCCGCTCGGCGACGGCAACCCATAGAAACACCACCGCCGCCATCTCGATATGCGACTGGTTTTCGCAAGCGCGCTGCACGCGGCCGGGGAGGGTCGGCTCGTCCAGCCGCAACGCGATCAGGCTGTGCTTGCTGGCGATGAAACGGTAGAGGCCCGGCTCCAGCCCATCGACACGATTGACCAGCAACAGCGTCTCAAACGGATGGCGCGCGCCCGCTGAGGGAACCGTCCGCAGCGTCCGGTCCGGCAGCTTCAGCGGCTTGACGCCCTGCGTGCACCACAGCAGGTACGACAGCTCCGCCAGGCTCAGCGGCTGGGTCGCATAGCGGCGAACGCTCGACCGCTGCTCGATCAGGTCCAGCAACGAGCCATCTACCGGCTGGACCGTGTGCGGATCCGGCAGCGCGATCAGCGGCTGCGTCTCATCGTAAGGGAGTTCGAGCGGCGGCTGTGACACGCCGAGCGCCTGCGGTGGCTCAGGCTGGATCGCAGTGCGCGTGAGGCGCATGAATTCCTGGCCGATTGAGGGGGACATTCGAATTTTTACTCCTTTTTTACAGGTTAGCGGTCGCCCGCCGAAAGCCACGCGAGGACAATAGTCCTGATGTAGGCGAATTTTGGCGATTCTTTTCAAAGTTTTTGTTGCAGCAATCCCGCCTATGCCCTATACTGCATTTAAATATTATTAAAGGTATGAGTAGGTGGTGGTGTAGTGAGTGGGTGTGGCGTAACGCGACGATGGACATCGACAATCTTTCGGGGCGGCAGCTCGGGCCGTATGAACTGCACGAGCTGTTGGGCGTTGGCGGGATGGGAGTCGTTTACCGCGGCTACCAACCGAAACTGAAACGCTGGGTTGCGATCAAAGTCCTCTCGACGATGACGCTGCGTCGCGTCAATTACGTCGAGCGTTTCCATCGTGAAGCGGAAACGGCTGGCTCGCTCGAACATCGCCATATCATCCCGATCTACGACTACGGCACCGAGCGAAACACCTATTACGTCGTCATGCGCCTGCTTGAGGGTGGCACGCTTGACGAACGAATGGCGCAGCATGTCCACAGTGAAACCCCCCTGCCCTCGCTCGGCGAAGTTGCCGAGTTGCTGGATCAGCTCGCCAGCGCGCTCGATTACGCGCACTCGCGCGGGGTGATCCATCGCGATATCAAGCCCAGCAATATTATGTTCGACACGCAGGGCAGCGCCTATATCGTGGACTTCGGCATCGCCAAGCTGCTCGAAACCACGGAAACCCTGACGCGCTCTGGCGTGTCGCTGGGCACGCCGGTCTATATGGCGCCCGAACAATGGCGCGCGGAAGCCCTCGGGCCGGCAACCGACCAGTACGCACTCGGCGGGCTGACGTACACGCTGGTGACCGGCCGCCTGCCGTTCGAGGTCCCCACGGCCTACGCGCAGATGCACAAGCACCTGCACGAAAATCCGATTTCGCCGCGCCATTACCGGCCTGAGCTGCCCGAAGCGCTTGAAACGGTGCTGTTCAAGGCGATGGCGAAGGACCCGGAAGACCGCTATCCGACCGTCACCGACTTCGCGAATGCATTCACCGAAGCGATTGCGGACAACCCAGGCCAGTATACCGGGTATTTCGTCGGCCCGCTGGTGAAACAAAAACTGTTCGCCTACGAGGGGCAGGAACTGGCGGACGGCGAGAACGGCGTGTATGTCGATCCCAGCCCGACGCCAGTTGTCACCATGCCCGAAGTCCCGTATGTGGACGACGAAGGCGAAGAAATTCTGGAGCACGGGACGAACGGCTCCAGCGCCGAAGCGGTCAGCGAGTGGTCATCTTATCGCGGCGGGACCGACGGCCAGGCAGGCAGCCAGCGCAACGGCGCAACTGACGAAAACGAGTTCCGCGAAACGACAGACGAAGCGTTCTACACGCCGTCCAGGCGATCGCGCCCGCTCTACCGGCGACGGCTGGCAGGCGTTGCCACGCTCATGATCGTGGCCCTGGTCAGTCTGCTGGTGCTGACCCAGCTTGGCAACGCGGAAGCGCCGCCGAGCGGCCCGGCCGATACACCCGTCAACCCGGCGCAGGTAAACGCTGTGATGAGCGCGACCGCGCTCCAGCAGACGATCGTCGCGCTGCGCCCAACCGACACGCCGGAGCCGACGTTTACCGCTACGCCAACCGATAACACTACGCCGACCGACACGGTCCTTCCGCCTGAAGCGCTGACGGCAACTGCGCTGTCGCTCTTGCCGCCGACCGCGACGATCGACTCTCCATCGACGCCTATCGCGGTGCTGACAAGCGCCCCGGAAGACCCGGCG
>CBINGT010000441.1:0-3470 GCA_966250245.1 uncultured Anaerolineae bacterium | reverse complement strand
AGCGGGACGGTCGGCGATCATGGCATGGCGATCATGTCCGTACGCGAAGGGCTGGCGTTTGAAAGCGCGCTGGTCAGCGACAGCGCCCCGCTACACACGCTGGTCGCGGCGATGCTCGATGTCACCCGCGAGATCCATTGCCTTCGCGACGCGACGCGCGGCTGTGTGGCGGCCGTGCTGAACGAGCTGGCCGCGCAGTCACGCGCCGGGATCGACCTGGACGAAGGCGCGATTCCGGTCCGCCCGGCCGTGCAGGCCGCGTGCGAGATGCTCGGCATGGACCCACTCTACGTGGCGAACGAGGGCAAGCTGGTCGCCATCGTGCCTGCGGAACACGCGGACGCGGTGCTCGACGCGATGCGCCGCCACCCGCTCGGCAGCGAGGCGGCGATCATTGGGCGCGTGGTGGACGAGCATCCGGGCATGGTCGTAGCGCGGACGGCGATCGGCGGGCGACGCGTGGTGGATATGCCGCTCGGTGAGATCCTGCCGCGCATATGCTAAGAGCAGCGGTTAGCGATTAGCGGCTAGCAGTTAGCAAAAACAGCGAATTTCGTCGGCGCGCAGAACCTCGCCCCTTAACTCAACGGGAAAAAGGGGTGAGGTTTTGAATGCTGATCGTATGTGCCAGTTGCTTTTGAAGGCTACTTAACCGCTTGTATCACCGAAGCGCAGGCACAACTGCGCCTCAAAGTGACAATCTTCACAACACCGGATGCAGTTGCACACTACGCGGCTCGGCGGAAAAAACCATAATTGAGAATAATTCGCAAATAGCCTGCGCCTTGACCCGGATTCCTTCAGGAGTCAACCCGACGTGACCGCAATTGCCGAGCCGCATCCCACCCTTATGTTGAGCATGGCTGCCCCAAACCAGCGCGTGCGCCTCGTTGAGATTCGCGGCGGGCGGCGCCTTCGCAAGCGCCTTGCCGACCTCGGTCTGACGCTGGGCACGTCGCTGCGCGTGATCCAGGCGTATGGCTCTGGCCCGATGATCATCGCGGTGCGGCAAGATACGCGCATGGCGCTCGGTCGCGGCATCGCCCACAAGCTGATCGTCACCCCTGACGACACTGAGACCCTGCTGCCACGTTCATGACCGTATTGATGACCACGCAAAAAATCAGAATCGCGCTAGCGGGCAACCCGAACGCGGGTAAAAGCACGGTCTTCAATGCGCTCACGGGCGCCCACCAGCATACCGGAAACTGGCCGGGGAAAACCGTCGCCCTGCAAACCGGCTCGCTTTCGCTCAACGGCCACCACATCGAGCTAATCGACCTGCCCGGCACGTACAGCCTGAGCGCTTTCTCGGCTGAGGAGATCGTCACGCGCGATTTCATCCTCGACGAGTGCCCGGACGTGATCGTCGCCGTGGCGGATGCCAGCAACCTTGAGCGCAACCTCTACCTGGTGCTCCAGCTTCTTGAGATGGGCTCACCCGTGATCCTGGCGCTGAATATGTGGGACATCGCGGAAAGTCGCGGCATCACCGTCGACCAGCAACGGCTATCCGCGCTGCTCGGCGGCGTGCCGGTGATCCGCATGATCGGCAACCGCCAGGTGGGCCTGAGCGACCTGAAGCGCGCGGTCGAGGACGTGCTGCACGGTGGGACAGGGGCCGTGCGCAGCCTCGGGCTACCGCTGGACGACATGCTCGCCAAGGAACACGCCGCGCTGGTCGAGCTGGTGCAAAACGAACCGGCCCTGTATGCCATGTTCGACGCGCCCTGGATGGCGCTCAAGCTGCTGGAACTGGACGAGGACATCCTCTCTCGCGTTGAGCCCTATCCGCACATTACGGCGGCGGTTGAGGCCGCCTGCGAGCGCATAAGCCAGCAGACCGGCGAAGACCCAGACACGCTCATTGCAGACCGGCGCTACCAGATCATCGGCGAGATCGCCGAGCAGGTAATCACACGCGGCAAGCAGGACGCAGGCACCCGCTCCGACCGGATCGACGCGGTGCTGGCGCATCCGGTGTGGGGCGTGCCGATCTTCCTGCTGCTGATGTGGTTCGTCTTCCAACTGACAGCCAACGCCAGCGCCCCGCTGGTCGACTGGATCGACGCGGTAATCGGCGGGCCGATCGTCAACTGGACGCACGCCGCATTCAAAGCGCTCGGTCTGGAGGGGACATGGCTGGCGAGCGCCGTGATCGACGGGGCGATCGCGGGCGTGGGCGGCGTGCTGGTATTCATCCCGGTGCTGCTGTCCCTGTTTATGGCGATCTCGATACTGGAAGACTCGGGCTATATGGCCCGCGCGGCGTTTGTGATGGACCGCTTCATGCAAAAGCTCGGCCTGCACGGCAAGAGCTTCCTGCCGCTGCTGGTTGGCTTTGGCTGCACCGTCCCGGCAGTCTACGCGACGCGCACGCTCGAACACGAGGATGACCGCAAGATCACCGCGTTCCTCACCACGTTCATGAGCTGCGGCGCCCGCCTGCCGATTTACGTGATCTTCGGCACGGCGTTCTTCGGCAGCGCCTCGGGGACGCTGGTCTTCGCGATGTACCTTGCCGGGATCGCGGTGGCGGTGCTCACCAGCCTGCTGCTGACGCGGGTCGTGTATCGCAACAAGCCGGTTCCTCCGTTCGTGATGGAGCTTCCGCCCTATCGCATGCCGAACCGCCACACGATCGCCGTGGAAATGTGGACGCAGACGCGCGACTTCCTGCGCCGCGCCGCAACGCTGATCCTGGTCGCGTCGCTGGTGATCTGGCTGCTGCTGGCGCTGCCTGTGCGCGGCGAGGGTGAGTTCGCCAACGTCGCGCCGGAAGACAGTCTGTTTGGCAGCGTGAGCGCGGCCATGGCTCCCGTGCTGGCGCCCGCCGGGTTCGGCACGTGGCAGGCGGCTGGCGCGCTGATTACCGGCCTGTCTGCCAAAGAGGTCGTCATCAGCACGATGAGCCAGCTTTATCTCGACACAAGCGAAGATGAAGCGGCCACACCCACCAGTTTCGCGGACGACGTGAAGGGTATTGTTAGCGGGCTGGGCGAGGCGCTGGTCCTCACCGGGCAGGAGTTCGTCAACATCGTGCCGCGCACCGTCAACCTTCTGCCGGGTGTGAACGTCCCGGAACTGAACATCCTCGGCTCCGGTGCGGACGAGGCGGAAGAAGACACCTCGCAGCTCAACTCGGCCCTGCGAAGCGCGTTCACGCCGCTCGCGGCGGTCGCGTTTAACGTGTTTGTGCTACTGTACGTGCCGTGCGTCGCAGCGGTATCGGCCATGCGCCACGAGTACGGCACCCGCTGGATGCTGACGCAGGCGGCGTACACGCTGGCCGTCGCGTGGCTGGCGGCGGTGATCGTCTACCAGATCGGGCGGTTGCTGGGGGCGTAGGGGGCGACGATGGCGACTACACTGCGTGCAGTTCTGAACGCCTTTGAGCAGGCGGACCGGCCGATCTCAATCGCGCAACTGGCGGCGGACCTGGACATCACCCCTGCGATGCTCGAAGGGAT
>CBINGT010000440.1:0-3479 GCA_966250245.1 uncultured Anaerolineae bacterium | reverse complement strand
GACAACATCGACACAGACGTGATCATCCCGGCGCGCTATCTGGTGACGACCGATCCGAAGGCACTCGCCGCGCATTGCATGGAAGACGTCGACGAGGCGTTCGCGAGTCAGGTAGAGCCGGGCGACATCATCGTTGGCGGGCGGAACTTCGGCTGCGGGTCGAGCCGCGAGCACGCGCCGATCGCCATCAAGGGGGCGGGCGTATCGTGCATCATCGCGGAGTCGTTCGCGCGGATCTTCTTCCGCAATGCGATCAACATCGGCCTGCCGATCCTGGAAAGCGCCGAGGCAGCCGCCGACGCGCAAAAGGGCGACCGGCTGAGCGTCGATCTGGTAGCTGGAACGATCACGAATCACCGCACTGGCAAGACGTATCAGGCGAGCCCCTATCCGCCGTTCGTGCTGGGGATCATCAACGCGGGCGGGCTGGTTCCGTACACCCGCCGCGAACGGGGTCTTGAGATTACTCGCTAGCGGAGCAGGCCGTCCTGCTCCGCACGGGGCGGGACGGCCGCAGTCCTTCCGGCGTGGTCCTGCCCCACCTTTTTCATCGCTGGCGCTAACTAAAAAACGAGGATGCAGATGACCACCCAATCGACTACTCCCCAGATCGAAGTCTACGATACCACACTGCGCGACGGGACTCAGGGCGAGAACATCGCGCTCTCGGTCGATGATAAACTGCGCATCACGGCGCTGCTGGACGAGCTCGGCGTGATGTATATCGAGGGCGGCTGGCCCGGCTCCAACCCAAAGGATGCAACCTACTTCCAGCGGGTGCGGGACATGCCCCTCAAGCACGCGCGGATCGCCGCTTTTGGGATGACGTGCCGCGTGGGCAGCCGCGCCGAGGAAGACGCCAACCTGCGAGCCTTGCTCGACGCCGAGACGCCGGTTGTGACGGTCGTCGGCAAAACGTCGATGCTGCACGTGACCGAAGTGCTGCGCACCACACCCGAAGAAAACCTGCGCCTGATCCGCGAGTCGCTGGCGTTTCTGGCCGCGCACGGCCGCGAGGTGATCTACGACGCGGAGCACTTCTTCGACGGCTACAAGCTCGACGCGGACTACGCCTGCCGCACCATCCAGGCGGCGGTCGAGGGCGGCGCGTCGCTGGTGGTGCTGTGCGATACCAACGGCGGCTCGATGCCGTGGGAGATCGAGCAGATGGTCCGCACCATGCGCGAAGCGTTCCCGGATGTGCGGTTCGGCATCCACACGCACAACGACAGCGAGCTGGCGGTTGCCAACACGCTCGCCGCCGTGCGCGCGGGTGCGGTCCACGTGCAGGGGACGATTAACGGCTACGGCGAGCGTTGCGGCAACGCGAACCTGTGCTCGATTGTGCCCGATCTTGAGCTGAAAATGGGCTATCGCTGCTTGCCGGATGGGGCGCTCCGTCACCTGTCGCGAGTGTCGCATACGGTCGCGGAGATCGCGAATATGGCGCCCAACAACCAGGCGGCGTACGTCGGCAAGAGCGCCTTCGCGCACAAGGGCGGGATGCACGTCGCCGCGATCCGCCGCAACATCGACAGCTATCAGCACATCGATCCGGCGCTGGTCGGCAACGAGATGCGCATCCTGGTGTCGGACCTCAGCGGGCGTGGCAACATGCTCAGCAAGGCCGAGGAATACGGGCTGAACCTGGATACCGCTGAGGCACGCAGAGTTTTAGAGCAGATCAAGGCGCTCGAGAATCGCGGCTTTGTGTTCGAGGGCGCGGAAGCGTCGGTGGCGATGTTGATGGCGCGGCAGAAACCGGACTACTCGCCGCCGTTCGAGTTGGTCGATTTCATGGTGGTGGTCGAGAACCGGCGCGGGCGCGGCCTGTTCGCCGAAGCGACCGTCAAGGTCGCGGTGCATGGCGAGGAACTGCACACCGTCGCCGAAGGGAACGGCCCGGTCGACGCGCTGGACCGCGCGCTGCGCAAGGCGCTGACGCCGGTATATCCGCAGCTTTCGGCGTTCCAACTGGCGGATTACAAGGTCCGTATTCTCGACGGGCAGAACGGCACCGCCGCCACGACCCGCGTGCTGATCGACACGCAAAACGGCACGCAGCGTTGGAGCACCGTCGGGGCGAGCGCCAACATCATCGAGGCAAGCTGGCTGGCGCTGGCCGACAGCGTCGAATATGGTCTTTTGCTCGCATAGAAGCGAGCGTGTAGCACGAATCGAGCGAATACAATGCAAGCAACCATTGTCACCCTGCCGGGAGACGGCGTCGGACCGGAAGTCACTGCGGCGGCGGTTCGCGTGCTGGAAGCGGTCGCCGGGCGGTGGGGGCACACCTTCACTTTTCACGAGGCGTTGATGGGCGGCTGCGCGATCGACGCGACGGGCAATCCGCTGCCAGACGAAACGCTGCGCGCCTGCGAGCAGGCGGACGCCGTGCTGCTCGGTGCGGTCGGCGGGCCGAAGTGGTCAGACCCATCTGCGCCGGTCCGCCCGGAGCAGGGGCTTCTCCGCCTGCGCCAGCACTTCGACCTGTTCGCGAACCTGCGCCCGGTCAAGGCGTATCCTGCGCTGGCCGAATACGCTCCGCTGCGCGCGGATCTGCTGCGCGGCGTGGACATTCTGTTCGTGCGCGAGCTGACGAGCGGAATCTACTTCGGGCCGCGCCAGGAGCAGGGCGAAGGCGACTCCGCGTGGGACACGATGCTCTACACGGTCGAGCAGGTGCGCCGGGTGGCGCGCGTCGCGTTTGAGGCGGCGCGAAACCGGCGCGGGCGCGTCGCGTCGATCGACAAGGCGAACGTGCTGGCGTCAATGCGGCTCTGGCGGCGGACTGTGGACGAGGTCGCGCGCGAGTACCCCGACGTCACGCTAGAGCATGTGCTGGTCGACGCGGCGGCGATGCACCTGTTGCGCAATCCAGCCCGGTTCGACGTAGTGCTGGCGGGCAACATGTTCGGCGACATCCTCAGCGACGAGGCGTCGGTGCTGGCCGGGTCGCTCGGCATGTTGCCGTCCGCGTCGCTCGGCGAGGGGACGTTCGGCGTCTACGAGCCGATCCACGGCTCCGCGCCGGACATCGCGGGGCAGGGCATCGCCAACCCGACCGGCACGATCCTGAGCGCGGCGCTCCTGCTGCGGCACAGCCTGGGCCTGGACGCCGAGGCGCGCGCGGTCGAGCAGGCGGTCGAAGCGGCGCTGGCGGACGGCGCGCGCACTGCGGACATTGCATCCGACCGGAGCGCCGCGCTGAGCACCGACGCGTTCACCGAGCGGGTGATCGGCGGGCTGGCGGTCGCAGCGCAACCGTGATCAGCACGCGACAGACGTCAGGTCTTGCGGCGCCGGGAACTTCACCCGGCGCTGTGTTTTTGCGTGGTTTCGGGACACGGCGGCGATACGGTATAATCCAGTTCACCCATTCACATTGTAAAATCCTGCGCGGAGATCATGACGCTCACCGACCAACTCAACCGCCCGTTCCGCGACCTTCGAATCTCGGTTACCGACCGCTGCAATTT
>CBINGT010000439.1:0-3479 GCA_966250245.1 uncultured Anaerolineae bacterium | reverse complement strand
TAGATCTTGCGCCCGTTGACCTGCGCGGTGTAAGGCCGGGCGGTGTCGTCGGGGGTGTCGTTCGGCACGAACTCCAGCCGCCGGAGGCCGAATGTGACCGCCCGCGCGTCGGACTCGTCCCCGCTCTCCGCGTCGAACACGCGCACCCGCGCCTCGTAGAGCGGCTGGTCGCCGTGCCCGTTCGGCCACCACAGCGCGGGGCGATCCAGCGTGAAATGCGCGGTGACTGCCGCGTTCTCGAAGCGCATTTGCTGCTGGTCGAGCATGACGCCCTCGCGTGCGATCTCGATCGTCACGTCGGCGGGCGCGGTCGCGTCGAGCGTCACCTGGACGGCAACCTCGGCCCGCTGAAAATCGTCGTCCAGGGTAGGGCGCACCCACACATCCGCGATGCGCTGCGGCCCGGAAAAGTCCAGATGCACGCTGTCCCAGATGCCCACATGCACCAGGCGCGGGCAAAAGTCCCACCAGTAGGTCATGCGGCTCTTGTGCGTGCGGACCAGGCTCGTCCGCCCGATTTGGGGTTGTTCCATCGGCGGCGGCTCGATCACCACTGCCAGCACGTTCTCCGCGCCGAAGCGCAGGACATCGCTCACCTCGAACAGCGCCGGGGTGTACATCCCGCGATGCGCGCCCAGCCGCTCGCCGTTGAGGAAGAACTGCGCCTCGTAATCCACGCCCTCAAACACAAGCGTTGCCCGGCGGTCGCGCAGGTCTTCCGGCACGACGAACCGAGTGCGATAGACCCACACCCGCTGAGACACCCACTCGCATGCGTGCGTGTTGCGCCCAAAGTACGGGTTCGGGATCTCGCCCGCCTGCCACGCGTCATATGCTGCGCTACCGGGGACCGTCGCGGGCATCCAGCCACGAACGTCGCGCGTGTCCGGCATGTGGGACCGGCGCATCAGCCAGTCCATGCCGATAGATGGCTTGCACTCCCACGCCGCGCCGTCGAGCAATATGCGGTGATGAAGCAGCCCGGTCATGGCAGCGGAACGTCCTCAAGCTCGAGCAGGTTCGTTTCCATCACCGGCTGCGAGTCGTCGCGCGGCACGCGGATCGTCTTGATCTCGCATGCGCCAAAGCTCAGCGGGATCACCCGCTCGCCCACGCGAAGCTCCGCCTCGGTGGCGACGCGGCTGCTCTCGTAGCAGCGCACGATCAGGTCGTCGTTGTCCTCGGCCAGCTTGACCGCGCCGACCACGATGTTCTCCGGCGTCACCTCGACGGTGGCGCGGCTCTGCGGCAGCGACCCGTCGTGATACGTCCCCAGCAGCGCGATCGGGCGCTGGTTTAGCTCGGCGGCACGGCGAACCGTGCCCGCCATTTCCCACGACCCGGCGTGCGGCAGCAGCGAATAGGTGAACGTCTGCATCCCCTGGTCGATGTAACTGTAGTCGCGATCCGGCTGCGGCTGCGTCGGGATGTGGTGCGCGTAGACCGGGCTGCGCAGCACCGTCAGGCCGATGTCGCGCACGTTGACGTCGAAGCTATACTTGCCATCGTTGAGCAGGCTCAGCCCATACGTCTCGCCCGTCTCACGCACCGTACCCGAAACGTCAAGCCAGCTCTGCCCCGGTTCCTCGTCGCCGGTCGCCTCGCGCTCGATGTGTCCATACGGGATCTCGTAGACCGCGCGCATGAAAATCTGGTTGACGGTGAAGCGCAGCTTGAGCATCTTGTGCTTCTCGCGCCAGTCAACCGTCGCGCGCACGTCGATCTGCGGCAGGTCGTCGTAAAGTGTGAAATCCTGCGTCAGCGTCGACGCGCCGAAGGCACTCTTCACGCGTACCGTCGTCAGCACGGGACCGCTCTCCACCAGCCGGACACTCGTCGCCATGAACTGCCCGATCTCGTCCTGAAAGCGGAAGACGTTGTGCGACCACGTGTCGCTCGGGTCGTCGATCACTACCGCGCGCGCCGCCGGTCCCGCGAACACTTCCACGCCGTGCCGCTTGTCGAACAGGCTGGCGATCTGCCCGGTCTGCGGGTCGATTTCCAGCCGGAAGAAGCGGTTTTCGAGCGTGTGATCGGTCGCGCTGAGCGACGTTTCCGACGCGGGCGCGGCCTCGACCGGCACGATGCGATACGTCCGCCAGCCGAGCGGCGGCAGATCGGCGGTGAACGTCAGACGCCGCTGCCCGCCCGAAGTCGCCCACGACTGGACGTCCTGCACCGGCACTGGCCGGTCCTCGTCGTCCAGCAGCGCGAAGGCCGCCGGAACGCCGCGCGTCTGCAGCGCCACATTCACCCGGCTGCGCCACGCATGTGGGTTGAACACCGTCAGCGGCTTGACGCCTTCCTGCGCAGGAATGTCGATCGCCCATGCGATCGACTGGATCGCGTCGTTCTGCACGCGGTCCGCAATCGCCAGCGCCTCGCCAAGCTGGTCGCGCGCGTCGTCGTAGGCAGCTTCCAGGCTGGTGCCCGCCAGCGTATCGTGGAACTGGTTGAACAGCACCTGCTTCCAGGCGCGGGCGAACTCCTCGCGGGGGTAGGGCATCCCCGTCAGGCGGTACGCGATCGCGGCGAACTTCTCAGCCGAGATCAGGCGATTTTCCGCCTGCCGGTTCCACCGTTTGATACCGGAGTGCGCCGCGTAGCACCCGCTGGCGTGATGCTGCAATTCGTCGTGCACGACCGGGATTGGCAGATCGCGCGCCTCAATCGTCTCGAAGAACGTGTCGGGGTCGCTAAACACCAGCCGGGGAAAGTCGGGGTCGTCGTTCAGGCGGCGGATGCTCTCGATGTTTTCGCGCGTCGGCCCGCCGCCGTGATTGCCCACGCCATAGAAGCACATCAGCTCGTCAAACGGCGGCTTGAGCTCCCCCGCGCAGCGCCGGATGTGCTGTTCCAGGTCCTTGCCCCACGTGCAATATTCGAACGGGAGCCGGAACGCCAGCACGCGGGAGCCATCGTCCGCCTGCCACCAGAACAGGCGGCCCGGCAGGCCCTTCTCGTGCGGCATGGGGCGCATGAAAACATAGCGCCGCAGCCCCGCTTTCCGAAGCAGTTGAGGCAACATTCCGTTATGTCCAAAACTGTCCACGTTGTAGCCGGTCGTCGCCATGACGCCGAACTTCTCGCGGAAGTACCGCTGCCCGTACAACGCCTGCCGCACGAACGACTCGCCCGAGGGGATGTTGCAGTCCGGCTGGATCCACCATCCGCCGACCACGCGCCAGCGCCCCTCGGCCACGCGCTGCTTGATCTCCTCAAACATGGCCGGGTCGCTGCGCTCGACCCACTCGTAAAACTGGGCGGAACTGGAGACGAACACGAAATCGTCGTACTCGCTCAGCCGGTCCAGCGCAGAGCGGAACGTCGCCTTAACCTCGTGGTAGCCTTCATGCCACTGCCAGAGCCACACCGGGTCGATGTGCCCGTTGCCGATCATATGGAGCGTATGTTGCTTCATGCCTGCGGATCACCTTCTGAGGGGGCAGTCAGCGGATGGCGCGCGTGCATCACCACCG
>CBINGT010000438.1:0-3504 GCA_966250245.1 uncultured Anaerolineae bacterium | reverse complement strand
TCTTCGAGGCGCCAACCGCCACGCCCGAAGGCACGCCCGCTGAGGGGGAGCCTGCACCGGAAGGTGAAGCGCCCGCCGAGCAGCCCGAGGCGACGCTTACCCCCACCGTTGAGCCAACCGCGATCCCCACGCGCGCGATGATGATCCTCGTCCCGCGCGACCCCGCGCTCGAAGCGCTGGCAGCGGACATTGCCGCCGCCTGGGGCCAGCTTGGGTTCGACGCGGGCGTGGAGCCGGTCGCGCCGGAAGAACTGCCCGCGCGGCTCGAAGCGGGCGAGTTTGACATGGCGCTGGTCGAGCTGAGCTTTGAACCATACGCCGACCCGGATCCGTATGTTTTCTGGCACCAGGGCCAGCACGAAGACGGCCAGAACTACGGCGCGATGGATGACCGCCGCATCAGCGAAATGCTGGAGCTGGCACGACGCGAGCCGCAAGGCGTCAACCGCGCCTACTACTACACACGCTTTCAGGAGCTGTTCGCGCAGCGCGCGCCCGCCCTGCCGTTCTACTATCCGCTGATCACCTACGGCGCGGACGCGCGGCTCGAGGGCGTGCAAATCGGCTTTCTGAGCACTGCCGCCGACCGCTTCCGCAACATTGGAGAGTGGCGCTTCACAGGCTGAGTCACAGCGCCGAAAATTAAGCCGCCAAGTGCCGAAAATTACCCTTGACGGCCGGTGAAACTGCGCTAGAATGAACGTCACAGCGCCGAAGTGGCGGAATTGGCAGACGCGCTACGTTCAGGGCGTAGTTCCCATTAGGGAGTGTGGGTTCGACTCCCACCTTCGGCACCAAGTAAATACGCTGCAAATAGTGTCGGGCTTTTAAGGTTCGGCACTTTTTGTTTTCTGAGCATGGAGCCCGCGCAGAGCGGTTAAAATCCACGCGGCGAGCCAATTGCTCGCAATCGGGCCTTGTGGTAACGTTTGGGGCGTTCGCACCGCGCATTCATCCATCGTTTCATCAGCAGGCGGACTTCTATGGCGGAACACGATTCCGAAGCCGGAAACGGCGTCAGCGCGCCACCACCACGCCGCAAACCGCGCCAGCAGCTTAGCAGCATGCAGATCGTCTTCGCGGCGATCCTGTCGATCGGGCTGCTGCTGGTGATCAATCTCAGCGGGCGGATTGCGCGCGGCCAGCAAATGGACGCCGAGCGCGCCCGCCTGCAAGCGACGATCGACGTGCTGCAAACCGAGCAGGTCGCGCTGCGCCGCGAGCGGGATTACGCCGAGTCCGACGCCAAAGTCGAGCAGTGGGCGCACAGCGACGGCAAAATGGTGCGCGAAGGGGAAGTTCTGGTGATCCCCATTCCGGGTCGTGAGCCAGAGGTCACCCCCACGCCCACCTCACCCGCCACGCGCCTCGCCCGCACCGAAGCGACCGAGCGGCGCGAATCCTCGTGGCACCTGTGGTGGCAGCTCTTCTTCGAGGGCGATCCCCCGTTCTGATGGCCACTCAGCGCCCGGTTGCCGTACTGGTCGGCACGCCCGCCTGGGCGGATGACGCGGCGCGCGTGCTCGCCGACGCCGGACTGCAGACGCTTCCTCTCAACGATCCTGCTACCTATATTGACGACCTGATCGCCATACATCCCGCGCTGATCCTCGTTGACGCCGCCGCGCCGGACTGGGCGTGGTGGGTCACCACGCCGAAAGTGCGCCAGGAGACACGCCGCATCCCGCTGATCGTCGTCTCCGCCGACCCGGCCCGCGAACCAGCCGCGCTTGGCGCGGGAGCGGATCGCTTTCTGCAAGCGGACTTCCTTGCAGATACTCTGCCGGGCGCGATCGAAGCGCTTGCCCGCGTGCCCGATCCCGCCCAGCAAGAAACGCTCGCCTGCCAGTGCGCCGAGCCGATGCCCCCGCTCGGCTTGCAAGGGATAGAGCGCTTCAACGCAGGCGACTACTACGGCCAGCATGATCTGTTTGAAATGCTGTGGATGGCGGAGCTGGGTCCGGTGCGTGACCTCTACCGCGCGATTCTGCAGGTGGGCGTGGCCTACCACCACATCCGCCAGGGAAACCCGCGCGGCGCGCTGAAAATGCTCCGCCGCAGCGCGCAGTGGTTCGCGCATCTGCCCGACGTCTGCCAGGGGGTAGACGTCCGCCGCCTGCGCGAAGATGCGGGCGCGGTCGAGGCGGTGCTGCGCGCGCTTTCCGAGGCAGATCTCGCCGCGTTCGACCCCGACCGCTGGCCGCCGCTTCCCCCGCTGCGCACCGTCTCCGATCCGCCAGGCTGACCGCTGCTCTACGCACTCTCGCCGCTCGATCGACGTCCTCGCGCCGCTCCATCTTTTTGACGCAAAAGAGCCTATAATCTTAGTGCGAACCGATTACCGTCCGCGCGGTCCGATCATCGAGGCAACCATGCAACGCGCATCCCGACATGCCCCTCGGCGAGCCATGCGACGCGCTCCCGCCCGCCGCCAGCAGGTGGAGCGTTTCCAGCCGAGCGTTCGCGCCCGGCCCGTTCCGGCGCGTCCCGAGCCGGTTCAGCGCCCTGCCCCGCGTCATGCGCGGCGCGCATCGCGGTCAATCAGCGGCGGCCTGCTCGGCATCGGGCTGGTCGGCGCGCTGGCGATGGTCTTCCTGTGTATGATCGCCTCGCTCATCGGAGCGGCGGCGCTATTTGGCGGCGGCAAGATCCTGCCCGGCGTGCGCGTGGGCGGCGTCGCGGTCGGGGGGATGAACGAGGCGGAAGCCGCGCAGGCACTCGCCTCGGCGTGGGACGGCGGTAATATCGTGCTGCGCGACGGTGATCGCTCGTGGTCTGCCGCAGCAGCCGATCTCGGCATCACGATCGACGCGCAGGCATCCGCAAAGGCCGCCAGCGCCTGGGGCCGCTCCAACGGCGGACCCGCTGCCGCGCTGCGCGCCATCACCGGCGAGGTGGCAGTCGCGCCGGTCATCAGCGTGGACTGGGAACGGTTGCGCGGATATCTGGAGCAGGCCCGTCCCGAGATCGAAGTCCCCGCGCGCAACGCGGGCGTGCAACTGGTCAGCGGGCAGGTGCAGGAGCGCCCCGCGCAGCCCGGTCGCGCGCTGAACATCCCCGCCACGCTCGACGCGCTGCGCAGCGATCCATCGGGAGCTTTGGCAGATGGCGCAATCGACCTCGTCATGAGCAGCACCACCCCGGAGATCACGGACGCGTCGGCGCTGGTGGCGCAGGCGAACGCGCTGCTGCGCTCCCCGTTCATCGTGCATGGCTACGACCCGATCCGCGACGAGTGGGCGAGCTGGACCGCGCCACCCGAGGTCTGGGCGGAGTGGCTGACCGCGGCATCCAACTCAGACAGCGGAGGTCTGGCGCTCGACCTCGACCCGGCCGGACCCGTAGGCTTTCTCGAGTCTGCCGCGCGCTTCGACGACGAGCGTTACATCAAGGTCGAGGACGCCGTTGCCAAGATGCAGGAAGCCATCCACGCCGGTCAGGCCGAGGCCACCACGCGCATCTGGCACGCGCCGACCACCTACACCGTCCGCGCCGGGCAAACGC
>CBINGT010000437.1:0-3509 GCA_966250245.1 uncultured Anaerolineae bacterium | reverse complement strand
CCCCTTCCCTCCTTGTGGGGTGGGGGCAGGGGTTGGGGGATGGGGGGCTGTTCTTGCTTTTCGCTAACCGCTAACTGCTAACTGCTAACTGCTGCCCCGCAGGGGCCTACACAAACCGTATCCCCACACCCCCCTGCTGCGCCCCGTGCCACGCCAGCGCCAGCGCGATCACACAGTCGTCGTGTCCGCCCGGCGGCGCGCCATAGCGGAACCGGCCGCTCGGCAGCCGCTCCAGACGGTACGCGCCCAGCTCGCCCAGCAGCGCCGGATCGCGCAGAATCGCCAGTTCGTCGCGCTCCAACGCCAGCGCCAGCGCCTCGATCAGCGGCCCCTTGCTGCTCGCCGTGGTCGTGAACGGGATCACCGGCAGCCCTTCCGCTTGCAGCGCCTCGATGTTCGGCCCGCCGATGCTGTTCGCCTCGGCCCAGATCGCCTCGGGCTGCCAGCGATCGGCCAGCGCCGCCAGCCGCCCGCGCTGCAACGACCATCCGATCTCGTTGAATCGATCCAGCGCCACCATACGCCGCCGGTCCGCGTCCAGCACCGCGATGCACGTGAAGTCGTCCTCGCGCGCCCAGTCCACGCCGAACACATACCGCGCGCCCGCCCTCGGCTGCTCGCCCACATCCACCGTCGCGCACGCCTCGACCCGCCGGAATACCAGCCCGCCGTCGTCCTGAAACTCCGCCAGATATTCCTCGCGGAACACACGCTCCGGCAGGCTCGCGCGCGCCGCCTCGATCTCCGCCGGATCGATCAGCGGATTGGCGGCGGTCGGAAAGCGCCAGCTCATCCAGTCAGGATGCGCCGCGCTCTGCCCGTTCATCCACACGCCCCAGAACCAGTTACGCCCGCGTGGCGTGCTGAGGAACAACGCCTCGCCGCGACGGTCCGCCAGCGCCGGACGGATCGCCGCGCGCCACACGTCGGGATGCAAATACGCCGCCTCGTCCAGCACCGCCAGATCCAGCCCCGCGCCGCGCAGCCCATCGGGATCGCGCCCGCTCCGCACGCGGATCACGCCGCCCCCGGCCACGTCCAGACGCCGCATTTCCTCATTCTTCTGCACGATCGCCCCGTCCAGCGCCCACTTCAGTTCGCGCCACACATCGTCCGCCATGCGATACGTCGGGCTGATCCACCACCCGACGCACCCCGCCAGCGCGCGCTCAATCAGCAGAATCTTTCCCGTCTCCGTCTTTCCGAACCGCCGTCCGCACGCGACGACCTTGAACCTTGCCGGATGCCGCAGGATTTCGTGCTGCCCAGGGTGCGGTTGATACAGCTTGACCGTCACGGTTCACATACTCCACTCGAATCGTCTGCTCGCGAGTGCCTTGCGCCAATGGTCCGATTCGCTCCAACACTTCCCGCGCCGCGCGGATCGCCAGCGCCATGTCGTCGCCTTCGAGCGCGCGCCGCAGCACCTCGATCGCGCCCGGCGTCAGGTCGCCCAGCCGGTCGAGCGCATCCTTCACCCGCCGCTGATCGGCCAGCGCCGCCCGCAGCGTCCGGAAATCCGCGCCCGCCGCCCACGCCTGGATCGTCGCCGGACGCGCCCGCACCGCTTCCGCCGCCGCCTGAACGCTCTGCCCCTGCGCCAGCGCCACCGCCGCCCGGCAGACTCGCTCCGCCATCGTCATCGGAGCCGCCCGGTTCCGCTTGTCCGTCGCTTTCTGGTCCCTTTTCTCACTCTGCCTGCTTTTCGCGTTACGCCGCTGTTTTCCCATCGTTCCCCACCTCGCTCATTGGTCGTGCGTTGCGGGGCCGGGAGCCGCCTTTCCCCACGCGGCCCCCGGCGTCCCACCCCTACCCGCTTCGGCAGACTCGCCCGCTCGGCTGCTGACGGTGCCCCGCGTGCCCGCTCCCCGCTGCTCGCTGGGCCGTGCTGCCCGGTAGGTTACTCTCATTTTAGACCATTTGTTCTAATTGTCTACGCCGCTAACGTATCATTCTTAATGGCCTCTTTTAAGGATGGCTAATAACGGCCGCTCCTATTGGCGTCCCTTAAAGGTGACTTTTAACGGCCAGGACCAACGACCTATCCCCTACTCCCACCCCGCACCTTATGGAACCAAATGGAGCCATCTCCCAGGAAATCGCGCGCGGTTTGTGGTACGATGGTCCGGCCAAGCTGGCATTGTGTATTGTGACTTCCTGGGAACATCAAGGATCAACGCTGTGCCGAACGCATCGACCTCGTTTCTCCGCCGCTATCTTCCCGACGCGGTAATGCTTTTCAACGTAATCGTCTGGGGCGTCCAGTTCATCGTCATGAAGGATGCGATCAGCACGCTTCCGCCCCTCGCCTATAACGCCATCCGCTTCAGCGTGGGGCTGCCGGTGCTGCTCATGATGGGCATTCGCCAGCGCGACAAAATGCGCATCGACCGCGAAGACATCCTGCGCCTTGTCGCCCTCAGCCTGATCGGCCAGCTCGGCTACCAGATCCTGAGCGTCCTGGCCCTGGCGCGCACCACCGGCACCAACGTCGCGCTGCTGCTGGCGACCGTCCCGGCGTGGACCGCCATCCTCAGCATTATCGTCGGCGCGCTGCTGATCCGCCGCGCCATGCTGTTCGGCCTCGCCATGTCACTCGTCGGGGTGAGCATGGTCATCCTCGGCGACGCAGCCGACTCCGTCTCGGTTGCATATGGGGACCTGTTCGGGATGCTTCTCGCGCTGACCGCCGCGATCTGCACCTCGATCTTCACCATCAACATCAAGCCGCTGATGGATCACTACGGCGCCAGCGTGATCGCGATCTGGTCGTATATCATCACCTGCGCCGGGCTGCTGATTGCCGCCTGGCCAGACCTTCGTACCCTCGGCCCGGCAGACGTTCCCATGCGCATCTGGCCGCACATCGCCTATTCCGGCATTCTCTCCAGCGCGATCGGCTTCCTGCTCGAAGGCTACGCGATCCGGCATCTCGGCCCGGCGCGTATGGCGAACTATTACAACATCCAGCCGATTGCCACCGCCGTCGCAGGCGTGCTGGCGCTCAACGAGCCGGTAACCGCGCCTATCGTCATCGGCGGCGCTCTCGCCCTGATCGGCGTCACCATCGTCCGCCGCAACACGCTCCTGCGCCCGTCCCGCTCAGACGAAGAAAGCGAGGGCCAGCTAGAAGCGGCGAAGGAGCAGCAATTAGCCGTCGGCAGATAGCGGTTAGCGATGAGCCAAAAGCGACCTCTCGGGCACACTGCTCCCCGGCTCTTTTCCCCTCTCCGCGTGCGGAGAGGGGCCAGGGGTGAGGTTTTACAACAAAAAAGCAGCGTGGTACTCCCACGCTGCTTTCGCGTCAGGGCGCTACTTACGCCGCCCGCGTTTCTTGCTCTTGCTAACCGCTAACGGCTAATCGCTAACCGCTGCTTTCCCGCTACACCCATTCCTCGTCCTCGTCCGGAACGGGCAGCCCGCGCTTCGGCTTGCCGCCGCGTTTCAGCTTCTCGTCCATCTCCGAGGGCTTGAACAGCGTTTCGACCAGGATGCTGACGCCGATCAGG
>CBINGT010000436.1:0-3510 GCA_966250245.1 uncultured Anaerolineae bacterium | reverse complement strand
TGCCGCCCGAACTGCGTGCCGCGCACGATTTCCTGACGCGGCTGTTGGTGACGAAGGGGAATGTCGCAGGGTTGATCGACCGGCTGGAGAGTGCCGGTCTCGTCGAGCGCTGCGACGCCCCGGAAGACCGGCGGATGCACCGGCTGTTCCTGACCGAAGCCGGGCTGGCGGCTTTCACCGAGGCCGCGCCCGCGCTGGAAGCGACGCTCCATTGCCAGCTTGACATGTTCACGCCGGAAGAGCAGGCGCAGCTTATGAGCCTGCTGGCCAAGTGGGATCGCGAGCTGCGCGACAAGGAATAGCGTCGCAGGGAACGCCGGAACTGGCTCGCGACGAGCGGGCCTTTTCTTGACATCATTGGTTCACATGTATACAGTATATGTACTAACGAAGTACGACAACACAAGGAGACAGAAGGCATGGCTTGGCAGATCGACACCGCACATTCGGCAGTTCACTTCACCGTCCGTCACATGATGATCTCGAACGTCCGCGGGGAATTCCAGAAGCTAGAGGGCACGATCAACTTCGACGAGGAACATCCCGAAAACACGACCGTCGACATCCGCATCGACGCCAGCAGCATCAACACGCGCGAGGCGCAGCGCGACGCGCACCTGCGTTCGGCTGACTTCCTTGACGTCGAGAACTACCCGTACATCACCTTCAAGAGCACCCGCGTCGAGCGCACCGGCGATCTGACCGCCAAGCTGTACGGCGATCTGACCATCCGTGGCGTGACGAAGCCCGTCGTCCTCGACGTGGAGCACACCGGGATTGTCACCAACCCCTGGGGCAACCTGAGCGCCGGGTTTGAAGCGAGCACCAAGATCAACCGCAAGGAGTGGGGTCTGACCTGGAACCAGGCGCTGGAAGCCGGTGGAGTTCTGGTCGGCGATGAGATTAAGATCAACATTGAGGTTGAGCTGATCAAGGCAGTTCAGGCCGAAACCGCCTAACACGACACTTCACGAGGGCGCCGGGCGGCGCCCTCGTTTGCTATAGGGACACAGGAGCGCACCATGGCAACGACATCCACACCCCTCGCACCACGTTTTGGCATCAACATCGACCCGACCATGCCCGACCTCGAAGCGCCGTTCGCACGCGCCGCCGTAGCAGATCGCGCCGGGCTGGACCTGATCGCGGTGCAGGATCATCCCTACAACCGGCGGATGCTCGAAACCTGGACGCTGCTCAGTATGCTGGCGGCGCGCACCGAGCGCGTCGGGCTGGTGACCAACGTCGCCAGCACCCCGCTCCGCCCGCCAGCGATGCTCGCCAAGCAGGCCGCCACGCTCGACCTGCTCAGCGGTGGGCGGCTGGAGCTGGGGATCGGTGCCGGGGCGTTCTGGCAGGGAATCAACGCCTATGGGGTCGATCCGCGCACGCCGGGCGAGGCGTACGCCGCATTCCGCGAAGCGCTGACCATCATTCGCGGCATGCTCGACAACACAGACGGCTCGTTCACCTTTGACGGCGAGTTCTACCGTGTCAGCGGCGCGCGGCCGGGGCCAGGCCCAGCGCACCGGATTCCGATCTGGACCGGCGCCACCAAGCCGCGTATGCTGCGCCTGACCGGGCGAGAAGCGGACGGCGTGCTGGTTTCGAACACGTACATCCCGCCGGAGCATCTGCCCGCCATCCACGCCGCGATCGACGAGGGTGCGGCTCAGGCAGGGCGCTCGCCGCGCGACATCCGGCGTGGCTACAATCTGATGGGAGTGATCGTATCGGGTGGGACCACACTCCAGGCGAACGGCGGTCTGGTGGGGCCGGTCGAGCGCTGGATCGACGCGATCACGACGCTGTATCACGACTCAGGCATGGACACGTTTATCTTCTGGCCGGTCGCCGGAGACGAGCACGCGCAGATCGAAATCTTCGCGCAGGAAGTCGTCCCGGCGCTGCGGGAATCCCTCTCTACTGCCGTCCGCACATAAGTGAAAGGCATTTCCGATGGCCGAGCCGCTCATGGGAATTCACCACGTCACCGCCATCGCCAGCGATCCGCAGCGCAACCTCGACTTCTATACCGGAAAGCTCGGGCTGCGGCTGGTCAAGCTGACGGTCAACTTCGACGACCCTGGCACCTATCACTTCTATTTCGGCGATGAGCTGGGCACGCCCGGCACAATCCTGACCTTCTTCCCCTGGCCGGGCGCCCGTGCGGGCCGTGCGGGGACGGGACAGATCGGCGCGACTGCGTTCAGCGTGCCGGTGAACTCGCTCGGCTTCTGGCGCGACCACCTTGCGCGGCTTGACATCGATTCCACGCCGGAAACGCGCTTCGACCAGGAAGTGCTGGTCTTCGCCGACCCTGACGGGATGGCGCTGGAGCTGGTCGGCGACAGCGCGGTCGACTCCGTTCCTGGCTGGGAAGGCGGGCCTATCCCGGCGGAGCATGCGATTCGCGGCTTCCACAGCGTCACCCTCTGGGAAGCGGATGCCAACGTGACCGACACGATCCTGCAGAAAGGGCTGGGCTTCGCGGCGATTGACGAAGCAGGCGAGCGCACGCGCTACCACATCGCGGAGCCCGGCATCGGTACGCGCGTGGACGTGCTGCACCTGCCGGATACCGCTCCGGCGCGTGGCGGCGCGGGGACCGTCCACCACGTCGCCTGGCGCACCACCGACCGCGACACGCAGCAGGAATGGCAGGCGCGGGTCAGCGCACGCGGGCTGCACGTCACCGACATCCTGGACCGGCAATACTTCACGTCGATCTACTTCCGCGAGCCGGGCGGCGTGCTGTTCGAAATCGCGACCGATCCGCCAGGCTTCACGTTCGACGAGACGCCGGAGAGCCTGGGCACCTCGCTCCGCCTGCCGCCGTGGTACGAGAAGCAACGGCCCGTCATCGAGCAGGTGCTCCCGAAACTCCAACTGCCGGGCCGCGAGGAAACCCGTGGCTGAGGCGTCGCGTTCGAACCCGCACGCCGGGCAGCCGGTCCTGACCGATGGCGACCCGCTGGATCGCGCGCGGGCGGCGCTGATCCTGCTGCACGGGCGCGGCGCCAGCGCAGAGAGCATCCTCTCCCTGGCGCACGACATCGGGCATCCGGGCTTTGCGTACCTTGCGCCGCAAGCGGCCGGGTTCACGTGGTATCCGCTGCCGTTCACCGCGCCGCTGGACGCGAACGAGCCGTTTCTCTCGTCCGCGATCGCGCTGGTGGATGCAGTCGTCGCCAGGGTAGAGCAGGCGGGGCTTCCAGCGGAGCGTATCGCGCTGGCGGGGTTCTCGCAGGGCGCGTGTCTGGCGCTGGAATACGCGGCTCGGCGTGCGCGGCGCTACGGCGGCGTGCTGGGGTTCAGCGGCGGGCTGATCGGCCCGGACGACACCCCGCGCGATTACGCCGGGTCTCTGGACGGGACGCCGGTATTCCTCGGCTGCGGCGACCGCGATTCGCACATCCCGCTGGCGCGCGTGGAGCACAGCGCCGAGGTCTTTCTACAGCTTGGCGCTGCCGTCACCAAACGGATTTACCCGAACATGGGGCACGCCAT
>CBINGT010000435.1:0-3519 GCA_966250245.1 uncultured Anaerolineae bacterium | reverse complement strand
CCATTACCTGATGGGCTTCCCGCTGGGGCTGGAGTACACGCTCCGCCCGGAGACGCGCATCATCAACGAGACGGTTGCGCAGTTTTTCGGGCGGGCGGTCGCGCAGGACGTGATGGCGCGCTACTATCCGGACCTGCCCGCGCCGCAGTATCCGAGTTTTCTGGCGGAGACTGCGTCCGACTCCGAGCCTGACGACTCCACCACGTTCGACTTCGGGCGCGAGATGCACGAGACGCGCGCCACAGTCGACGCGATGCTGGCGCGCGGCGAGATCGAGGCGGCGGAGCAGTACATGGAGCAGCGGCGACAGGTCTTCGTGGACAACGGCTACGCGATCCGCAAGCTCAATCAGGCGTATTTCGCGTTTTACGGCGGCTACCAGAGCGGGCCGGGCGCTGGTGGCGAGGACCCGATCGGCCCGGCGGTCGAAGAACTGCTCGCGCTCAGCCCTGGCCTGGAAGAGTTTCTCGTCACAGTGCGGACGATCACCACTCGCGCCGATCTGCTCGCCGCGCTGGACGAAGCCCGCGCCGCCCGTTCGCCCACGCCCGAAACAGCGCCCCCATCGTAAATCGAACCTGCCGCGAGGAGCCTGCCATGTCCCTACCCGTTGACGCCATCCTCACCCACCTCGGCCTGCTGCACGAGCCGCCCAGCGCCGCCTATCTCGACCGGCTGCTGGCTGCGTGGGCCGCACGCATCCCGTGGGAGTCCGCCTCGCGGATCGCCGCTCACCAACAGCCGGGCGCTGCGCACGATTACGCCCGCCCGCCGGAGCGGTTCTTCGCGGATGCGTTGCGCCTGGGCACCGGGGGAACGTGCTTCGAGAGCAATCTCGCGCTGCGGGCGCTGCTTGAGGCGCTCGGCTTCGAGGTGACGCTGCACTTCTGCGACATGCGGACCGCGACCGTCAATCCCCACTGCGCGGCGATCGTCCCGCTCGACGGCGCGCTGTATCTGGCGGACGTAGGCTATCCGGTCGCCGGGGCGCTGCCGCTCGACCCCGCTGCCACTACTGAACTCGAAACGCCCTCGTATCTGTTCCGCGCCATCCCGCAGGACGACCAGTGCTGGCAGGTGCGCCGCACCGCGCGCAACGGGTACGACGATCAGGCGTTTGTGGTGAAGGGGGAGCCGGTCGGCGGGGAAACGTTCTTCGCCCGGCTGCTGCGCGATCACGAGCCGGACGGGCTGTTTCTGGACGAGGTGATCGTCTCGCGCACCGGGCCAGATGGAATGCTGCGCTACAGTGAGGGCGTGGGGCTGGTGCGCCGCACGCCGGATGGGGAGTTCCCGATCCCGCTCTCGGACGCCGAGGCCGCCGATCTGCCACGCACGCTGGCGCGCCTTTTCGCGCTGGACGAGGGGGTTCTGCGCCGCGCGTTAGGGCGCTCTAACCGCCCTGGCTAGAACGTTACGAACGTGTATACCGGATGACCGAATGGGGCTGTAGGGGTGGAGCTTGCTGCACCCGTAGTTATCCGTTGATTCGGCAGCGGGCGCAGCTTGCTGCGCCCCTACAAAATGCGCTGAGGCCATCGCCTCAGCAGCCTCATCAGATGCCCTAGACGCGCGGCGGGCCCTGGCGGATGCGCTTGCGCAGGGCGTCGAGCGGCCACTCGCCACCCCAATCTACGCCGAAACGCTGCGGATGGATCGCCTCGGCCCACCACGTCGCGCCCGCCTCAGCAAACGGCGCAACGATCTCCGCCGCGCGCGCCGGATCGTCGCCGGGTGTAACGCCCCGGTGCAGCACGTCAAACGGGGCGGGGTTGTCGCCGCGCTGCTCGCGCACAAACGCGACCGCATCCCGAAACAGCGGCAGGATATCGGCATCATCCGCTTCAGGAAACAGTGGAAACAACCCATCCCACCGGGCAGCGCGCCGGAAAGGCGGCTTGTTCGGCCAATAGCCCGCTACCCACACCGGGATACGCGGCTGCTGTACAGGCGGCGGTAGAAACTCCGCATGCTCGACCGTGTAGTGCGCGCCATAGAACTCAAACGGCCGCCCCGACCACAGCCCTGTCAGGATCGCCAGCGCTTCGTCGAGCATCGCCCCGCGCCGCCGGACGTCCGTCTCTTCGTGGAAGTTGTCCCACTCCGTCGCGCGCCCGCTGCCCACGCCCACGCCGAGGATCAGCCGCCCGCCCGACAGCCGGTCGAGCGATACCGTCTCCCGCGCGACCTTCCACGGGCGGCGGCGCGGCAGCGGCGTGACCATCGTCCCCAGGCGGATACGCTCAGTGGTCATCGCGCAGGCAGCCAGCGCAATCCAGGGGTCGGACAGCCACAAATTCTCCTGGCGCGCCCCAACGTGGTCCCACAAAAAGAAGCCGTCCCACCCGGCCTGCTCGGCGTCACGCGCCAGCTCGGCCAGCAAGCGCGGCTCCGAAAACGGCCCCATGTTCGGCAAATCGAGCGCGTAACGCATGGAAAACCCGTTCCCTTCCCAAACAGCCGCCAGTCATCCCGTAGGGGCGATCTCGCATCGACCGGGATTGTAAGTCCACGGGCGGAGCAAGCTCCGCCCCTACGAGTCGGCGGGGAACTCCCAGTCCGTCAAAATCCGCGCCAGCAGCGCCGCGCGCCTCGGCAGCGAGCGGATGATCACCTGCTCGTGCGCGGCGTGCAATCCGGTGCCTGCCGCGCCCAGCCCGTCGAGCGTGGGCACGCCCAGTGCTGCCGTGAAATTGCCGTCACTCGCGCCACCGCTGCCGTCCCCGTGAAGCTCCAGGCCAATCGACGCCGCGATCGCCCGCGCTTGCGCGACGGTGCGCGCCATCTGCTCGTTGTGCTCCATCGGCCCGCGATCGATCCCGCCGGTGACCGTGACTTCCGCGCCGGGCAGCGTCGGCTCCAGGCTGCGGATCGACGCATCCACCCGCTGCGCTTCGGACATCTTCAGGAAGCGCACGTCCACGAACAGCGACGCTTCGGGCGGGATGACGTTCCCCGCAATGCCGCCCGAAATACGCGTGACGGAGACGGACGTCCCGTTTGGCAGGTCGTTAAGCGCGTGCAGCGCCAGCGCCTGATGCGCCGCCTCGATGATCGCGTTGATTCCGGCTTCGGGCGCGTTCCCGGCGTGAGAGGCGCGGCCAGTCACCGTGACGGTATAGCGCGCGATCCCCTTGCGCCAGATCTTGAGTGCCTCTTCCTCGGTGCCTGGCTCCATCACCAGCACCAGCCCGACCTGCCGCGCCAGTTCCTCGATCAACCCACGCGAGTGGACGCTGCCCGTTTCCTCGTCGCTGTTCAGAAACAGCCAGATCGGGCGGTAGGGAAACTCGCCCCGGTCGATCAAGCCCCGGATCGCTTCCAGCGCGACGACCACGCCGCCCTTCATATCGACCGCGCCGGGGCCGTAAAAGCGCCCGCCCTCGCGGCGGATGGGCATCGTCTCTAGCGTGCCGACCGGCCAGACCGTATCCAGATGCGCCAGCAGCAGGATCGGGCGGCCGGGCGCGTCCCGGGTCCACATCGCCACGCGCAGATCGCCCGTCTCCGCACGCGGAT
>CBINGT010000434.1:0-3520 GCA_966250245.1 uncultured Anaerolineae bacterium | reverse complement strand
TCGGGCGCGGCGTCGGCGTGCGTGTGGCCGTCGCGGTGCGCGTCGGTGTCTCGGTTGGCGTGCGGGTAGCGGTGAAAGTCGGCGGATCGGTCGCGGTCGCGCTGGGCGAGGGCGTGACGGTCCCTGTGCTGGTCGCGGTGAAAGTCGGCGTGACGCTCGGCGTATTGCTTGGCGTCGCCGTGAAGGTCGGCGTCTCAGTTGGCGGCAGCGTCGGCGTGGCGCTGTCCGTCGGCGTCAACGAGGGGGTAAACGTGGCGGTGGGCGTGGCGCTCGCCCGCAGCGCGATCGCGGTTTCGTCCGGCGTGGACGTCGGCGCGACGGTCGGCGTGATCGGCCCGTCGACCATCGACTCGCACGCGGTCATGCTCAGCGCGAGCGCCGCAATCCCCATCCACCAACACATTCTTCTTCGCATACTTCCATTGTAACGTTTTCGCTCGCGGCGTAGGGAAAAAGGCGGAAAAGCGGCAAGTAGCGAAAAGCGGGGAGTAGGGAGTAGAGAATGGGGAGTAGGGGGGATTGCTTGCCGCGTTCGATGGTCGAATACTCCGATTGAGTGGTCCGAAAGAAAATACGGGCGGAGCAAGCTCCGCACCCTACAGAGGATGCTCAGCCGCCCCGCTCGTTATTCGCCTCATGCGATCTGCCGTGAGTCAGCAGCGTGTTGCTCCGGCGCGTGGAACCTCACCCCTGGCAAAGGGGCAGGGGGTAAGGGGTGAGGTTTTCCCGATGAGCACCTTTAGCAGCGGGCGGAGCAAGCTCCGCCCCTACGTCGCCGCGTGGAAATGTGCGCGCCCGTCCAGTTGAACCGCTTTCCCTATTCCCTGCTCCCGACTGCCTACTCCCCGCTCTTGCTAACCGCTAATCGCTAACGGCTAACCGCTGCTCTCCTACCAGTTCTTCTCGCCCGTGTAGTAGTACGTATGCGTGCAGTTCGGCTCGCTGTTCAGCGTAAACGTCTGCGTCATGGTGACCGCGTTTTCGCTGGTGAAACGCAGCATCATGCTGATCCTTCCGGTGCCGAGCACGTTCGGGCCGGAGTACGCGTACACGTTCGGCTGGATGCGCTGCAGATAGTACGGGCTGGCTTCCATGCCCTTCCACATGATCCCGCCGGTCGCCGGAGAGATCGCCGCCAGATGGTCGCAGAAGTTGATCGCGGGCGCGCCGCTGCACTCGCCGCTCATCTGGTCCGTGCCGGGGTACATCTGCCAGACGGTGTTGGCTGCCGGAGAGAAGTCGCTCACCGGAAGCGCATCCTCGCCCGCTTCGCTGATCAGCGGCTCCGAGGGGGCCGCGAACACCAGCGGCGGCGCCTCGACCTGGGCTACGGCGTCACACGCGCCGAATGGCTCGACTGCATCCTGCCGCACCCACGAGGTCTGCGCGCCCGTGTCCAGCTCGTACCACGGTGCGCCCTCGGCGTCCGCCGCCCAGCCGAGCACGCGATACGGCTCGTTCGGGCGCATGTTCGCCAGCGCGCCGCGCGTCTCACCCGGACCCACGCGCAGCGTGACGTTGCTCGTCGTCGCGCTCACCTGGCACGCCAGCGCGCCCGGCAGCAATCCGATCGGGGCGCTCGACGCCTCGGCCAGCACGAACGCCTGCGCCTGCCCCGGCGCGGACGCCGCGAGCCCGTCCTCGCCGCCCAGCGGGACGCTCACCTGCTCGCCCGCGCTCAGCGCAACCGACCGCCCCTGCGCGCTGACCGTCACCTCGCCATCCAGCGCGCGCACGTCCAGCGCCGCGCCGGGCTCCGCCTGGAGCAGCACCGTCGCCTGGGTGAAGCGCAGCGTCGCCCCGTTGACGCGGATCTCCGCCTCGCTCTCACTCTCCAATTGCAGCAGCAGCCCCGATCCCGCGCCCGCGCAGACGCTATCGGAGCCGGTCGCCAGCGTCACGTTTGAGAATGGCGCGCCCGTATCCTCACCGCCGGACACGTCATCCGGCGCCAGCACGTCGAGTGTGCTCAGATCGCCGTCCCACGTCACCAGCCGTGCGAAGACCCACGCCGGGCCATTCTCAGTCTGGATGCGGATCCAGTCGCTCGCCTGGTTGCGCCCGTCCGCGACCGCGCTCGCGCCGCCCGCCAGCACGCCCACCACCGGGTAATGCGTGCCCGCGCCGCCGCGCAGGTTCGCCTCGGTCGCCGTCGGATTGCTGACCGTCAGGGTGGGGCGCTCGACGGCGGCGGTGGAAACCCGCGCCAGCGTCGCCTCGCCGAACAGCACGCCGCTCACCGCCTCACCCTCGGGCAGATTCGCCGGAAACGCAACCGCGACCACGCCCCACGTCCCGGCGGCGGGATCGGCCGCTTCGGTGCTGATCGCGTCGAGCGCGCTCAGGTCGAGCGTGGCGCCCGGCTCGGCAAACGCGTCGTCACCCGGCTGCGCTTGCGCGTTCGGGCTGCCAAGACACACTTCCCCCGGCGCGAGGTCGCCGCACGCGCTGGCCGCCGTTGCGGGAGCCGCCACGGTCAGTGCGGCGCATTGTTCGGCGCTCTGCTCGCCCTCTTGCGCGTGCGTGATGGTCGGGCGCGGTCCGCTTGCCGCGAGCGCCAGCGCGAACATAAGCAAGATTCCGAAAATCCAGGTGGTGCGTTGCATTCTGCAATCTCCCAGCTAAACCCGGCTATCGGGCAACTATGAAGCGGCTATTTGTGACTATTCTGTGCGTGCGCTGTTTCGCCGTAGCTTTGCGGCTGCTCTTTGCTGCTTTTCGCTGTCTCTTGCTGTTCTTCGCTACTATTATAATCTCCCAGGTGTCGCTTACCCTACAGGAGCATGGACCTATGCGCCGGATTGCTTTACTCGCCCTGCTCGCGCTCGGAGCGTTCGTCCTGTCCGCGTGCGCGGACAGTGGCAGCGCCTCAGACGCGATCGAAGCGTATCTTCGCGCCAAAGTCGAGGCGAACGCCGACGAGATGGTGTCGCTCGCCTGCCCGGCCTGGGAAGCCCGGGCGCTCGAAGAAGCCGCGTCGTTCAGCGCGGTCCGCGCCGAGCTTGAGGACATGGCCTGCGAGGAGCGCGGCGAGGACGGCGATTATACCCTGGTGGTGTGCTCCGGCGACCTGATCATCCACTACGGGGGTGAAGAACCGCGCCGCCAGCCGCTCGGCGACATCACCTACCGCGCGCTCGAAGACGACGGCGAGTGGAAGATGTGCGGCGAAGCCAGCAATTAGCCGTTAGCAATTAGCGGTTAGCGAAAAGCGGGGAGTGGGGAGTAGGGAATAGGGAGTAGGGGCGGAGCAAGCTCCGCCCGTGGACTCTGCAGGGATAAGGTTTGCTCCGCCCGCTGCTCATCCCCGCGAACGTGAGCAAGCGCCGCGCAGGGGTCACTTCCGCGTGATTGGCCTATAATCCGGGTAACGACCGCCGTGAGCGGCGTCGTACCATCGACCCCACCGAGTCAGGAAACGAGGCCACCCCTGAAGTCAATGAACTTGCTGGACGAACTACAGTTTCGCGATCAGAACCCTTACGCCGAACCCCTGCTTGTCGACGAGATGGGCCGGATA
>CBINGT010000433.1:0-3524 GCA_966250245.1 uncultured Anaerolineae bacterium | reverse complement strand
GAAACGCCCCCCGCCCATAGGTCACAGCCGTCCCCTGGTAGACCATGTTGTGGCGGTCGCCAAGCGCCAGATCGTCATTCGTACACGCCCCAGTCGTCTTTTCGACCGGCTCGGACTCGCCGGTCAGGGCGGATTCCTGCATGCGCATGTTGGCGCTGACGACCAGCCGGCCGTCGGCGGGCACGCGCGCCCCGGCTTCGAGCAGTACCAGGTCGCGGCCTACGCGGCTGGTCCGCAGAGGGTCACGATCCCGCTGACGGCGCTTCAGGACATTCTGGCACCGGAGTTTTCGCCGGTGACGGCGGCGCAGTAGGCGCCCGCCGCCAACCATGAACGGTCGCGAGGCAGCCGGGCGCGCTGCCTCGCGGCTCTTGACACGCGCCCCGCGTTTCGTGTATGCTGTGCGCGTCGTTCAATGAGTTGTCACGCAGGAGGGTAATTTATGGCGAATACCCTGGATATAGCCAAAGCCCGTGTGGGTGAAGGCTTGCCTGCGTGCTGCGCCGCGTAACGACGGTTCCCCGCAACCGCTCCAACTGATCGCAGTCTGATCGCATTACGCGCACATCGCGTCAGGCGGCCTCCCCCTCCCTTGCTTGGTTGAGAGAGGCGCGCTTTGTCGCGGGGCGCATTGCGTCTGGTGGCGGCTCGCTCCCCCTGACAAACCAGATCGCTCCTCTCTCAGCCCGCGCCGATCGCGTATGGGTGATCGCGCACCGGCCCGCATATCGCGGGAACGCACACCACGAGCATGGAACAGGCGGACTTGAGAAGAGGGAACCTACCTTGAATCACATCGATTCGTACGACGAGTACGAACGCTACGAAGCACAGTTCGACCCGCAGCGGCGCGATCGTCGCGCCCGTCGCGGACGCAAGCCACAGAAGAATCGCGCGCCGAAGCAGGCCGCGCCGCAGGTGGTCAGCGATTTCGCTGATGTCGCCGGGCTGGAAGGCGGTTTCAACCCGACCTACACGCCCGCGCGCTATGAGGAAGGCTGGCTGCTCAACTCGCTCGAAGCGCTCTACGACCAGCAGTTGATCACGGACGTGATGGCGCTGGTTAAGGGCGGCAAAGAGGCGAATGTCTACCGCTGCGCGCCAGGGCCGGTGATCGACGCGCCGTGGGTGGCCGCGAAGGTCTACCGGCCGCGTATGTTCCGCCAGCTTCGCAACGACAAGCGCTATCGTGAGGGCCGCGCCATCCTCACCAGCGAGGGGCGCCCCGTCAAGGAAACCGATCACCGCCTGATGCGGGCGATCGGCAAGAAGACGGCGTTTGGCGCTGAGGTGGCGCACACATCCTGGCTGATGCACGAATACACCACGTTGCACACGCTGTACGAGGCGGGCGCCACCGTGCCGAAGCCATACGGTGTGAGCGGCAACGCGATCCTGATGGAGTACATCGGGGACGAGCGGCTTCCCGCGCCGCTGCTGTCTGAGGTGCGGCTGGACCGGGAAGAAGCCTGGCCGCTGTTTGAGGAACTGATCCGGAATGTCGAGCTGATGCTGCGCCTCGGCCTGGTGCATGGGGACTTGTCGGCGTACAACGTCCTGTACTGGGAAGGCGGCGTGACGATCATCGACTTTCCGCAGATCACCGAGGCGCGCAGCAATCCGAACGCGCGGGACATCTTCGCGCGGGATGTGCGGCGGCTGTGCGAGTACTTCGCACGCTACGGCATCCAGCGGAACCCCGATGCGCTGGCGAGCTCGCTGTGGAACCGCTTCTGGCGCGTGTCCGAAGCCGACATCCTGGCCGACCTCTCGCGCCTGGACGACGGCTCCGACGACGAGTAAGCGCGCGATAGCCCCGGCTCGCGGTGTGGACGGGCGCACCTTTCTGCGCCGCGAGCCGGTCCCCTGGCTCTGAGGCCCATTCCTGCTACAATGGGCGACATGCAACGCCTGCACCGGCAGCGCATCGAACAAGCGGGAGAGGGAGTGGGGAATGGGGAGTAGGGAATAGGAAAAGCAGAAGATTGTGCCTCCCTCCTATTCCCGACTGCCTACTCCCTATTCCCTAGCTCTTTGTTCTTGCTAACTGCTAATTGCTAACCGCTTTTGACTCAGGACAGCGAATGACATCTTCTGCCGAAACAACCCCTCGCCCGGCGGCGCGCCGCCTCACGTGGAGCGATCCGCGTGTGCTGCTCGCGCTCGGCGCTGCGCTCATCCTCGCTGCGCTGGTGTTAATCTATGCCACGCGGGACACGTTCGAGCCGTCGCCGTATGACTTCACGCTGCCGGGGATGAACGGCGAAATCTCGCTGGCGGACTATCGCGGCCAGTACGTGCTGGTCAACTTCTGGGCGACGTGGTGCCCGCCGTGCCGCGCCGAAATGCCCGATCTCCAGGCATACTACGAGGCGCACCGCGATCGCGGCTTCGCGGTGGTGGCGGTCAACCAGTTAGAAGATCGCGCGCTGGTCCGCCAGTTCGTCGAGGAATTCAGCGTCACGTTCCCGATCGCGCTGGACACGACCGGCGCGGTGATGGCGCAGTACGGCACGACGGAGAGCCTGCCGGTCTCGTACCTGATCGGGCCAGATGGCAAGCTGGCGAAAGCGTGGGTTCCCGGCCGCCTGGACCGCGCCACGCTGGAGCGCGACATCACGCCGCTGTTGGGGTAGCGAAAAGAGGGGAGTAGGGAGTAGGCAGTCGGGAGTGGGGCCATTCCCCTATTCTCCCCTATTCCCTACTCCCCACTCCCTATTCCCTAACTGATCTGAATCACTTGCTGCAGGACGAGGTTCGGCGTCGCGGTCAGGTCGTAGGTCATCGCGCCGGTCACGCGCACGGGAACCAATTCGCCCGGCGGGAGCGCGCCCTCGATCAGCACATAGCCGTCGATTTCCGGCGCGTCGCGGTACGAGCGGGCAATGGTCAGCATCTGGCCGGTGGGGCGCCCGTCCTCGTCGGTCGCTTCGGCGTGCCCCTCGACCAGCACGGGCAGCGTCTGGCCGATCAACCGCTGGTTGCGCGCCAGCGAGATCGGCTGCTGGACTGCCATTAACCGCTCCTGCCGCGCCAGTTTGATTTCCTCAGGTACCTGGTCGCCCAGTTCCGCCGAGGGCGTGCCCGGCTCGAAGCTGTACGTGAAGCAGCCCACGCGGTCGAACTGCATCTCCTGCACGAACGAGACGAGCGTTTCAAATTCCTCGTCCGTCTCGCCGGGGTAGCCGACGATGAACGTCGTGCGGATGGCGAGGTCGGGCATGGCGTCACGCATCTTGCCGATCGTGCGGTACACCCATTCGACGTTCGCCGGGCGGCGCATTCGCAACAGGGTGCGGCGATCGGCGTGCTGTAGCGGGATGTCGAGGTACGGCAGAATCTGCTCGTGCACGGCCATCGTCTCGATCAGCCGGTCGGTGACGTAGCCGGGATAGGCGTACATCACGCGGATCCACGGCAGATCGGGCACGGCGCGCACCAGCTCGTCGAGCAGCGTCGCCAGCCCGTCTTTCATGCCCAGGTCGTGGCCGTAGTCGGTTGAGTCCTGCGCGATCAGGATCAGC
>CBINGT010000432.1:0-3525 GCA_966250245.1 uncultured Anaerolineae bacterium | reverse complement strand
AAGAAGGCGGCCGGTTGCGCTGGTGCGGTCTGGCGCACTGGCCGAGCGGTCCCGCTGCCGAGCATGAGAAGACGGCGGTCACCGCCGGGCGCGCGCTGGCGGACGTGATCGGGCGGCCGTTCCATGTCGTCCCGCCGAAGCAAAGCGCGCCGGTCGAGCCGGAACCGCCCGCCCCGAAACCTGCGCCGCCGCCATTTATCCCGCTCGACGAGCCGCCTGCGCCGGAGCCAGTCAGCGCGGAAGCGCCTCCCGCCGCTCTGAATGACGTACCAGTGTTACCGGCTGGCTCGCCGGCTGTGGTGCCGCCCGTCACGGTCGCGCCCATCTCCCCGACGCCCTTTGGGGTGCCGGGGGTAGCGCCGGAGCCGCTGGTGGCGCAGCAGAACCCACCGTTCAACTTTGAGGAATGGCAGATGGTCGCCACGCGGCGGGGCTACGGTTTCCAGCGCCCGGCCCGCTGGCTGATCATGCTGATGTTGCGCGCCGGGGGATATACGGTCGGCGCCCTGTTGTTTGTGATGCTGGGCATCGGCTCGCTCGAAAGCGAGCTGGCGCAGGTGAACCCGGAATGGCTGCCGTACGTCGGGATCGGCGTGGGGGTGATCCTCGGCGCGCTGGCGCTCCTGTTGTGGTGGCGTGTGCTGACCGTGCAGGACGTGGTCATCGACACGCAGCAGCGCGAGATCCGCTGCCGCAACCGGCTGAGCGGCTCGGTGCGCTGGCGCCTGCCGTTTGACGCGGTCGAATACGTGTTGCTCTCGCAGACGCCCGCCCGCGTGTATGGCCGCAAGAAGCCCGATCGCCCGGTGCCCATTATGTGTGACGCGTGGCTGCACGTCTACGATGGCGGGCGCTTCTGGCCGATTGTCGAGCTGGCGCGCGTCGAAGGAAAGAGCCATGTCTGGCTGCTGGTGGAACGGCTGCAAGCGCAGCGCGGGCGCCGCGTGCTCGACCTGGCGCACTACGATACGCCCGCGCACCACGCCGCGCTGACCCTTGCCGGAGCGCTCGGCGCGGGAGTGTGGGTGGACGTCCGCTAGCAGGAGAGGCGGCGCCCCGCCACCTGCTTTGACAGTGTCCGGTGAAGCGTGCTACCATTCGCGCTGAGCTGCTAACCCGCCGGGCAAAAGGTTCCTCTATGGGTTTCGATCCCCTCGCGAATATTACCGGCAGCCAGCGGACAATTCGCATTGCGCTGTTGGCGATTATCCTGCTGACGCTGCCCTGTTACTGCCTGGGAGCGATCCTGCTGGCGACGGCTCCGGAGTCGAGAGCGGCGCGCTCGACCAATACGCCGCCGCCTACGCTCGGCGGGCGGACGGCCTCTCCGACCGTCACGCCGTTCACCTTTGCCTCTCCGACCCCGCGCAATGACCAACTGCGCCCCACCGCGACGCAGTTATTCCTGTATCCGACGGTCCCGCAGATTTTCATCCCGACGGCCACGATCACGCCGATCCCGCAGCCGACGATCCCGCCGCAGCCGACAGCCGCGCCGACGATTACCGTCCCGCCGGTGCCGCCGACCGCGACGCTGCCGCCGACGGACATTCCGACCGACCCACCGCCGCCGACTGATCCGCCGCCACCAACCGATCCGCCACCGCCGACGGACCCGCCACCGCCGACGGACCCGCCACCGCCGGATCCGCCGGATGATAATCCGCCCGATGACCAGGGGCTGCTGGAAAACACGCCGACCCCTGAAACGTTCTAGCCGCTGGGATGCGTCGCATCCGCCACGCTGAAAGAAGCTTCGATGCCACTGAACCTCAAGGAGCACCTTCAACAACTTAGCGAGACGCCCGCGCCGTCCGGCCACGAAGGACCGGCGCGCGAGGCGATCCGGGCTGCGTGGGCGCCGCTGGTCGACGCCTTCGAGCAGAACGGGCTGGGCAGCCTGATCGCGGTCAAGCGCGGCGATGGTCCAGAGCCGCGCCGCCGTATCATGCTCAGCGCTCACATGGACGAGATCGGCATGATCGTCTCGGACATCTGCGACGGCTTCATCCGCACGTTGCCCCTCGGCGGGATCGACTATCGCGTCGTGCTGATGCAGCCGGTGCTGGTTCACGGGCGGAAGACGCTGCCGGGGGTGTTCGGGGCCGCGCCGCCGCACATGTCCCGCGCGCGGGGGAAATACCCCTCGCACCATGACCTGTGGATCGACGTTGGCCTGCCCGCCGATGAAGTCGCCGAGCTAGTCCGCATCGGCGATCTGGTGACGTTCGACGAGCCGTTTGTGTCGCTGCGGTGCGACCGTGTGGCCGGTAAGTCGCTCGACAACCGGGCGAGCGTCGCAGCGGTGACCGTTTGCCTCGACGAGCTGACGCGCCGCTCGCATGTATGGGACGTGCTGGCGGTTGCCGCCGTCCAGGAAGAAGTGAACCTCGGCGGCGCGGCGACCGCGGCATACCAGCTTCAGCCCGATCTGGCGATCGCGATTGACACGACGTTCGGCGCGCAACACGGCGTCAGCGATGACGAGTCGTATTCGCTCGGCGGCGGGCCGACGATCGGGCGCGGGCCGAACTTCCATCCGGGCCTGTTCAAGGCGCTGCGCGACGTGGCGAAAGAGCAGGAGATCAAGACTGAGATCGAGATCATTCCCGGAAACAGCGGCACCGATGCCTGGGCGATCCAGGTCAGCCGCGCGGGCGTGCCGACTGCGCTCATCGGCATCCCGATCCGCAACATGCACACGCCGTCTGAAGTGTTGGACTTGCGAGACGTCTCGCGCGCCGGGCGGCTGATGGCCGCGTTCATCGAAACCCTGGCGGACGATACGCTCGACCGCATCGGCTGGCGCCTGCCCTCGCAGAACGGCGATCCCAAGGGCGCAGAAAAGGACGGTGCAGCGTGATCCTGCGGGAACTGAGTGAAGCTATCGGCGTCTCGAGCGCCGAAGACGAGGTGCGCGACCTGATTTACAGGCACATCCGCGACTATGTTGAGGATGCGCGCGTCGATCCGCTCGGCAACCTGATCGCCGTGCGGCGGGGTACGGGCGCGGTTGACCTGCGCGTGATGGTCGCGGCGCACATGGACGAAGTCGGCATGATCGTCACCGGCTACGATAGCGACGGCTCGCTGCGTTTCCGTCAGGTCGGCGGGCTGGATGCTCGCATTTTGCCGGGAACGCGCGTGCTGGTGGGGAAGGACCGCATCCCCGGTGTCATCGGCTGGACGCCGATTCATCTGAACGACTCGAAGGACACGGTGTCGATCGAGCGATTGCGGATCGACATCGGCGTCACCAGCAAGGACTCCGCGCAGAGCGCCGTCGAGCGCGGCGAGCTGGTGGCGTTCGACAGCAGGTTTGTCGAGCTGGGGGCGACTGTGCGCGGCAAGGCCCTCGACGACCGGGCCGGGTGCGCCTCGCTGATCGCGCTGATCCAGGGCGAGCCGTTCCCGTTCGACCTGTACGTGGCTTTCACCGTGCAGGAAGAACTTGGGCTGCGCGGGGCGCGCGTCGCGGCGCAGGGCATCGCGCCGGACGTCGCGTTTGTGCTCGAATCGACTGCC
>CBINGT010000431.1:0-3530 GCA_966250245.1 uncultured Anaerolineae bacterium | reverse complement strand
GTAGGATTCGAACCTACAACCCTCCGGTTAACAGCCGGATGCTCTGCCGTTGAGCTACTGAGGAATGATGGCAGAAGGATACCAAAGCGACCTATCACTGTCAAGGTCGTGTTTGCTGCATAATGACCAAATTCCCCGCCTGCGCAGGCCGGTTGGGGCCGCGCAATCAGCGGATGCGACCTACGTAAACCTGATCGTCCTTGACGCGCACATCCAGTAGCGGCAGCCAGTGGGACTGGAACGGTGCCTGCCCGCCGCCGAGGTACTGGCCGGTCCGCAGGCTATAGCGCGCGCCGGTGTTGGGCGAGGTCAGCACGCAGTCGAGCACTTTGCCGTGCGCGATCGAGCCGCCCGTCTGCGGGTCGCGGTCTTCGACGGCGTACAGACCCGTGTCGCACTTGATGATCAGTACTTTCCGGTCGCCGACGTGAATGATCTTTTTACCGCGCTGAGGCAGGCTGCTCAGGTCACAGGCGTAGATGTAATCTTCTTGAGAGATTGCCATTGGGATGCCTCCTCTGATCCATGGCAGACTCTTTTCGCCTTCGGGAGGTGGGCTGGCAAGCCAGCCGAGCCGGCCGGGCGCAGGAGGCCCAGGAGGTCCGCGCAGGGCGCGCGGGGTGGTTCACCCTCATTATACACCCAGACTCCCGTAGAACGGCCGTGCGCGACGGGAATCGTTGCTATTCGCCTGGCGAGCCGTTATGATCCGGCGTGGGCACGTCGCCCTGTATGTGATAAAATCTACAAGCTTTCACCCTGTTCAGAATAAACTAAACGATGGAGTGCGCCGGCGATGGCATATGACGATTTGCACGCCTTTGTTTCCCGCCTGGAAGCAGCCGGGGAACTGGTGCGTATCACGACGCCGGTCAGCCCGCATCTCGAGATCACCGAGATCGCGGACCGCGTCAGCAAGGGACCGGCGGCGCGCAACAAGGCGTTGCTGTTTGAGAACGTCGAAGGTAGCTCGATGCCGGTGCTGATTAACGCTTACGGCTCCGCGCGGCGGATGGCCTGGGCGTTGAGCGTGGACGACCTCGAAGACCTGCATCACAACCTGGCGAAGCTGATCGATCCGCGCCTGCCAAAAGGAATGCGCGCAATGGCCGGGCGCGGGTGGGACCTGCTCGGCGCGCTGCGGAGCATCGGCCTGGGCCCGAAGCGGGTGCGCCAGGGCAAGGCGCGCTGCCAGCAGGTGATCAACGCGCACAATCCCTCGCTGGATACCCTGCCAATCCCGACCTGCTGGCCGGAAGACGGCGGCCCATATATCACGCTGCCGCAGGTGATCACGCGCGATCCGGCGACCGGGCAGCGCAACGTGGGGATGTATCGCCTGCAGAAGGTAGACGACCGCACGCTGATGATGCACTGGCAACGGCACAAGGGCGGCGCCGATCACGAGCGCGAGGCGCGCGCCATGAAGTTGCCGCGCATCCCGGTTGCGGTGGCGCTGGGCGGCGATCCGGCTGCGATGTGGTGCGGTTCCGCGCCGCTGCCACCCGGCATTGACGAATACCTGTTGGCGGGCTGGCTGCGTGGCAAGCCGGTGCCGTTCGTCAAGTGCATCACGCAAAATCTGGAAGTGCCCGCCGACGCCGAGATCGTGATCGAGGGCTACCTCGATCCGAACGACCAGCGCCCCGAAGGCCCGTTCGGCGACCATACCGGCTTCTACACGCCGCAGGACACCTTCCCCACGATGCATGTGACGTGCATTACGCACGCGCGCAACCCGATCTACCCGACGACGGTCGTCGGCAAGCCGCCGATGGAAGACTACTGGATGGGCAAGGCGACCGAGCGTCTGTTCCTGCCGCTGATGCAGTTGTTCATGGGCGAGATCGTAGACGTCAACATGCCCGCCGAGGGCGTCTTCCACAATCTGGTGATCGTCAGCATGAAGCCGCGCTTCCCCGGCCACCCGCAGAAGATCATGTACGGGCTGTGGGGCCTGGGGCTGATGATGCTCGCCAAAGGGTTCGTGATCGTGGACGAGGACGTGAACGTGCACGATCTGGATGCAGTCGCCGAGGCAGTGCTGCAAAACGTCGACTGGCGGCGCGACGCGACGGTCGTGGATGGCGCGGTCGATCAGCTCGACCACTCCGCGATCCGCGACTCTTACGGCGGCAAGATCGGCGTGGACGCCACGCGCAAGCCGGATCGCAAGCCACCCGCGCCGCGCGAACCGCTGGATCGCGCCGGGCTGGATCGCGTGCCAGGGCTGCTTGCGTGGAACACTGTCAAAGACGGCGTGCTGATCGCGGCGATCGACAAGACGCACTTGCCGCCCGCCGAAGCCTACGAGACGCTGTGGGCGCTGGCGCCCGGCTATAACCTCGTGCTGCTCGACGCTGGAAACGACGTGCACAACCTGTCGGACGTCGCGTGGCGGGCGTTGGGCAATGTCGATTGGCGGCGCGATATTCTGATTCAGAACGGCGGGATCGATCATTTTGCCACAGACGACGGGCGCGCCTGCATCGGGATCGACGCGACCACGAAGGACGCGCGCGACGGGCATCCGCGCGGGTGGCCGGTCGAGATCGAGATGACCGACGTCATCAAGCAGCTTGTAGACGAGAAGTGGGCGCAGTATGGGATCGACTAAACGCGCGCTCGACGCGGCTCAGGCGCGCGGGCTTCAACCGGGCACGCTGGCGTACAAAATTCGCGTGTTTCTCGACCTGGTGCGCTTCGAGCACACCATCTTCGCGCTGCCGTTCGCATATATCGGGATGGTTCTGGCGGCGGGCGGCCTGCCGACGCTGTGGGATCTGCTGTGGGTGAGCGTTGCCATGGCGGCTGCGCGGACGCTGGCGTTTGCCGTCAACCGGCTGGCGGACCGGGCGTATGACGCGCGCAACCCGCGCACGGCGAACCGTCCGAGCGTGACCGGCGCGATCGCGCCCGGCACGATTGCCCTGTTTGCGGCGGTGTCCCTGGTCGTGCTGCTGATCGCCGCCGCGCTACTCGATCCGCTGGCGGTTAAGCTGGCGCCGGTTGCGGTGTTGTTCCTGGTGGGCTACAGCTACACCAAGCGCTTTACCGTGCTGGCGCATTGGGTGCTGGGATTCACGGATGCCCTGGCCGTGGGCGGCGGGTGGATTGCGGTGCGCGGCACGTTCTTCACGCCAGACGATCTGCCCGCGTGGCTGCTGATCGCGGCGGTGATGTTCTGGATCGCCGGGTTCGACCTGATCTACGCCTGCCAGGACTATGAGCACGACGTCCGCGAGGGGCTGCACGCATGGCCCGCGAAGTTCGGGATCGCCGGGGCGCTGGGGTTGGCGAAGCTCAACCACATCGCGTTTATGGCGTTCCTGGTGCTGGCCGGGCTGGCAGCAGGGCTAAGCTGGCCTTACTACTTAGCGGCGGCGATCACAGCCGGGCTGCTGGTGTATGAGCACCGGCTCGTTTCGCCGGACGATCTTAGCCGGGTGAACGTGGCGTTCTTTAACATGAACTCGTACATCGCGATCACGCTATTCATCGGCACTCTGCTGGCGGTTCTGTAGCCGTTA
>CBINGT010000430.1:0-3534 GCA_966250245.1 uncultured Anaerolineae bacterium | reverse complement strand
GCCCCCGGCCGGGTTCTTTGTGGCGGTCGTCAATGCCGCTAAGTCCGCTTAGCGGCATTGCACTTAATGACTGAAATCCCGGATAATCCGTTTTACGCCTCGCTTGACGCGACAAAATGTCGTGCTATGATCTCGCAACACGACATTTTGTCGCATAGAGGAGGGTGCGCATGCCGACAACCCCGCAACATCTGGCGATCGGTGGGCCGACGGCCGATACACTGCGCGCGCTGCGCCGGCGCAGCCATCGTACGCAAGCCCAGATGGCGCAGCTGCTGCACGTCACCGACCGTCAGTTTCAGCGCTGGGAGGCGGGCAACGCGGACATGCCGCTCGCGTATTGGAACCTGTTGCTGCGCGTATGGGGGCAGCGCCATCCGCTCGACTTCGAGGTCGCGGCGCGCTCGACGCGCGGATGGGACAGCGGGCGCGACACGCCGCGCGAGACGATCGAGCGCGGCGACGTGGTCGAGCTGCAGCCGCTCGTCGGCCCGCTGCTGCGCGCGACCGTGTGCCTGGACCGCGTGCATGACGGCATCGGCGAGGACGGTTACGGCGCCTTTGTGGTCGAATTTGTCGGCGCCGCCGACGCCGGCCAGGAATACCAGGGCTTTTTTATCGGCGAGCGCGTGACCTTCGCGCGCGAAAATGTCCTCCACCTCGAGCAGCGTGCGCCGCGTGCGACGGCTCGATCCACGGGAGCATGAGACTGTGAATGCGACGTTGACCTACGCAACGATCACCGCCCGGGCCGAGCAGGAGCTGCGCGCCTACCTTGAGCTGGCCGCCAAGCAGCGCGACGCGCAGGACGTGACCGCCGAGTGCATCGCGCGGGGCGGGGCGCTCGGGGTCCTGTCGATGTGGGAAGGGCTCGTGGCCGACCTCGACGGATTGCTTGACGCTGAGTCTCAGGCGGACCGTGCGCGGTTGCTCGCCCTGATCCATCCCGACGCCGCGTCATCTGCCCCACGCTGAACGGAGACCTTTCATGAACAAGCAGGACGAGCTGCCACCTGTGCTGTACGTGTATCGATGCCCGGCGTGCCGCCATCGCGGTGAGGTGCGATTGCAAGATGATACGCACGACGGTGAGGCGGCCACGTGCGCGGCGTGCGGCGGGCCGGTCACCCTCGAATGGGACGGCGGGGTGACGCTCGAAGTAAAGGAGCGTCAATGAGCGCGGCGCTCTGTCTGCCGAAAGCGATTGCAATCGGGCTTTCCCTTGGCGGTTTCATTACTGGTATCCGGGCGGCCTATCTTTGGTGGCAATCGACGCGCGTACCCGTCGATCCGCTGAACGGCGATCCGAACGCAATCGAATCTGGCGACTCAGATTTCGCAAACCTGCAGTGGCGGGCTGCCCAGTTTCGGGCCGATCAGCAAATCGGCCGCTTGAATGCCCGCGCGGCAGGGTGGACCGCTCTCGCCGTGGTGCTCGGTACCCTGTCGTCCGTGGTGGGACTCTTCTAGCCATGGCGAACCAACCGCAGCAGCTCGAACTGCCCGCGCCGCGTACCTACAGCCGCACCGAATTCACGGCATTGCGCGCGCGCGTCAAAGGCTTGTCGATCGCAACGATCGCGCGCGCCTACTTCGATGCCGACACGACCGAGCCGATCGACGTCGAGCGCTTGCTGCGTACGATGCGCGACGACCTGGTGGCGCTTGCGCTGCGCGAAGGCTCGTCGGTGCTGGTCTCGCATCTGCGGGCGTCGATCGCGAAGCACGGGGAGGCGCGCCTGACGCCAGTCACGCTGCAACTGATCGAAGAGGCGGCCGGGCGGTGGGCCACGGCGCGGCCGGCGCCGGATCACTCACTGGCGCGCTGGTTTCGGCCGCTCATCGCCGGGCGGCTCGCCGGCGAAGGCCTTCACACCGTCGGCGAGCTCGTCGCGTTCATCCAACGCCGAGGCGGCAGCTGGTGGCGCTCCATCCCGCGCATCGGCGTCGGCCGGGCGCGCGTGCTGGTCGCCTGGCTGCGCCGGCATGCCGAGTTCCTGGGCCACACCGTCACGATCGACGTCGAACTGGCCGATCCGCTCGTGGACCCGGCCGGGCCGTCCGCGACGATTTTGGTGACGACGGGCGCCGAGCGCCTGGTGCCGCTCGAGCGCCTCGCGGTGCCCGCCGAACTCTCCGGCGCCTGCGGCGCCAACCGCGCGCACGGATTCGCCTATGTGCGGGCGGCGCACGACCTCGATGCCGTCCGCGCCTACCTGCACCGCTATGACGAGCGGCCTGAGACACAGCGCGCGTACCAGCGCGAGCTCGAGCGTCTGGTGCTGTGGTGCGTGGCCGAGCGCGGCGTCGCGCTCTCGTCGATGACGGTCGAAGATTGTGAAGCGTATAAATCGTTTTTGAAGGCGCCGGGCGAGCGCTTCATCGGGCCGCCCGTGGCGCGCACCAGCCGTCAATGGCGACCCTTCGCGCCGGGTGGTCTTTCGCCGGAAAGCCAGCGCTACGCGGTGCGTGCGATCCGCGCCGCGTTCACGTGGCTGGTCCACGTGCGTTACCTCGCGGGCAATCCCTGGCGCGCCGTGACGGATCCAGCCGTCGTGAAGCGCGCTCGCAAGCTGCAGGTCGAGCGTGCGCTTTCGCTCGACTTGTGGACGCGCCTGCGCGCGACGCTCGGTGAGCGTGCTGCGCTGCCTGGCGAGGATGGTCAACGCTGGCGCGCGGCACGCGCGCTGCTGCTCATCCTGGGCGACGGCGGACTGCGCATCGCCGAGGCGGCTGGCGTGGTGAGGCCCGCGCTTGCCTGGTTGCCGGCCGACGACGAGACGCCGGCGGGATGGTTGCTCGAGGTGATCGGCAAGGGGATGAAGCAGCGCTTCGTGCCGATCAGCGATGAGTGCGTCGACGCGATTCGCGCGCATTGGCAAGATCGCGGTCAGGATTTCGATGCAGCCGATGCAGCGGGCCCACTTCTGGCACCGCTAGTGGTCCCGCCGACGCCGCGGGCCCGCGCGAAATTTGGCACCCAGAAGGGCGACGACGCAGCTTCCGTGAGCGGCGGCTATTCGGTGCGAGGGGCGCGTGGCCTCACGCGCTGGGCGATCGACCAACTGCTCGAGGAACTGCCCGAGTTGTCTGATGCGGAGCGACGCAAGCTCAAACGCACCTCGCCCCACGCGTTTCGCCATACTGTCGCCACGCAGATGCTCGCGAGCGGCGCCGCGCTCGAGGTGGTGCAGCAAACGCTGGGTCACGCGTCCCTCGGCACGACCTCGATTTACATCTCGCCGGAGCAGTCCCGCTTGCGGCGGGAAGCGGCCAAGTATCACGCGCGACTCAAGCAGCCTTGAAGCGCTGACCGGAAAAGGTCCGGGCGGAGATTGGGGTACCGTCAAGATTCGGATTTTTTCGTACGTTTAGCGGCGAGATCGTCAGGTTAGGGTCTTAGGCGTTGAGAAAAGCACGTCAGATAATGGAGAAATCAACCCTAGCCTGACATATTTTGTCTGTCGGTCTGACGTCCGGTTGAAGCACACTCCAATCGGACGCTACAGCTCATGGCGGTAGCCGTCAGCCGTG
>CBINGT010000429.1:0-3551 GCA_966250245.1 uncultured Anaerolineae bacterium | reverse complement strand
CCCGGCGCGCTCGAACAGGTGACGCAGGTGCGGACGCTGTTCGGGCGGCTGGACGCGCGCCAGTTCGACTGGCTGGCGTACATCCTTGAGGCGCGCGTTGGCGCGGGCAAGCTGATCGCCTCGTCTTTGCGCTTTGCGGGCGGGCACGGCGATCAGGTGAGCGGCCTGCAGGACAACATCGCCGGGCGGACGCTGCTGGCGGGCCTGATCGACGCGCTGTAGGGAAAACGGGGGTAGCGGTTCTTTCTACCGCATGACGTTGAGGCGTGGCGCTGGCTGTAGGGGCGGAGCTTGCTCCGCCCGCGCCTTACTAGATCCGCCCGGAGCGCCAAATGGCACTGACTACCCCCCGCTGTTCGGCCCGCCCGTCGCCGCCGGATACGAGCCGAGCATCTTGACCATCGACGCCTGCCGGAGCAGCTCGACCAACGCGGCTTCGGCAGGCGGGTCCTGCCAGTGGCCCTCGAAATCGAGATAGAACCAGTATTGCCACGGACGCCCGCGCATGGGGCGGGACTCGATCTTGGTGAGGTTAATTCCGCGCTTGGCGAACGCATTCAGGCAGTGAACCAGCGCGCCCGGCCCATGCCGCACAGCGAAGACGAGCGATGTCTTGCTCGGATCGCGACGCGGGGCGTCGCTCGGGCCGATGATGAAGAAGCGGGTCGAGTTGTTCGGATCGTCCTCGATCCCCTGCTCCAGCACGGTCAGCCCGTAAAGCTCACCTGCCAGCGCGCTGGCGATCGCGGCGGTGTGCGGCTGGGGATCGGCGGCAAGCTCGCGCGCGGCGCCCGCCGTGTCGTACCACGCGACCGGCTCCCACCCCCGGCGGCGTAGCGTGTCCGCGCATTGGGCGAGCGCTTGCGGGTGCGAGCGGACGCGTTTGATGTCCTTGAGCGTCGTGCCGGGTGGCGCCAGCAGGCAGTGGCGAACCGGCAGAATATGCTCGCCCTGCACGCGGAAGTCATGCTCCATCAGCAGCTCGTACGCCTGCGCGACCGTCCCGGCGAGCGCGTTTTCGACCGGCAGCATCCCGCCGCTGGCCTCGCCGCGCTTGATCGCCTCGAAGATCGCCGCGAACGACTCACAGGGCAGCGCGGTGACGCCCGTCCCGAAGTGGCAGCGGATCGCCTCTTCTGAGTACGCGCCGTGCTCGCCCTGAAATGCGATAACCGGTTCGACCATTCGATAGTCCCTCTCAGCGGTTAGCCGTTAGCGGTTAGCGATTAGCAAAACCCTGTTTGCTTTTGCTAACCGCTCAGCGATTTTGCGAAAGCAGTTGATTCATTTCGTCAGTACGCGGAACCTCACCCCTGGCCCCTCTCCGTTTACGGAGAGGGGAAAAGGGGCTGGGGGGTAAGGGGTGAGGTTTCTCTAGCGCTCCGTATGACGGCTGGATTCGATAGATTGCCTAGTCGCTTCCTTGAGTCCACGTCGTTAGCGGCCAGCCCAAATCCCGCTTGCTTTATGCTCTTTGCTAATCGCTAATTGCTGCTCTCTCCAACAACGCCTCAAGCGCGAGCCGGTAGCCGAGCCAGCCCAGCCCGCTGATCTGCCCCAGGCAGACCGGCGCGATCAGCGAGGTGTGGCGAAACGGCTCGCGCGCGTGGATGTTGCTCAGATGCACCTCGATCGCGGGCAGGCCGACGGCGCTGATCGCGTCTCGCAGGGCGACGCTGGTGTGCGTGTAGCCGCCCGGATTGATGATGATCGCGTTGGCCCAGGCGCGCGCTTCGTGCAGTGCGTCGATCAGCGCACCCTCGTGGTTGCTCTGCAGCGTGCGGACCTCGGCGCCCCGTTCGGCGGCGTAGGCGCGCAGGGTGTCGTCGATCTCGTCGAGTGTCACGCGCCCGTAAACGTCCGGCTCTCGCGTGCCGAGCAGGTTTAGATTGGGGCCATGCAACACCAGAATTTTCATGCGCGCAGCTCCTCAAGCACCGCCAGCGCATCATCGGCGGAAACGTTCCGTTCCACGCGCGGGCGGCCGACGCCTTCGAGCAGCACGAACGTCGCCGTGCCGCCGCGCCACTTCTTGTCGCGCGACATCGCCGCCCACAGATCGCCGGGGCCCAGCGCCTCGTAGCGCGTTGGAAGCTCCAACCGGTGCAGCACGCTATCAACCTGCGCGCTGAGGCCGGGCATAGCGAGTCCGAGCCGCTCGGAGAGCCGCGCTGCGCCCACCAGCCCGACGGCGACCGCTTCGCCGTGCTTCCACGCGTAGCCGCTGACCTGCTCGATGGCGTGGGCGAAGGTATGCCCCAGGTTGAGGAAGGCGCGTACGCCCTGTTCGGTGCGATCCTGGTTGACCAGCGCGATCTTGACGCGCGCCGTGCGGGTGATGATCGTGTCGTCGGGTGGCAGCGGATCGGCGGAGAGTTCTTCCAGCAGGGCCGGATCGGCGATCAGCGCGGACTTGACGACTTCCGCCAGCCCGCAGCGCCGCTCGACTGGCGGCAGCGTGGCGAGCGTGTCGGTGTCCGCGAACACGGCCAGCGGGTCTTTGAATGCTCCCGCGAGGTTCTTGCCCTGCGGCAGATCGACGCCGACCTTGCCGCCGATGCTGGCATCGACCATTGCCAGCAGGCTGGTCGGCGCCTGGATCAGCGCCACGCCACGCATGAATGTCGCCGCCGCGAAGCCCGCCAGATCGCCGATCACGCCTCCGCCGAGCGCGATCACTAGGCCAGAGCGGTCGACGCCCGCCGCTAGCAGCTCGCCGTAGAGCCGGGCCAGCGAGTCCATCGTTTTGTACTGCTCGCCGTCCGGCAGGGTGATCAGGCACGCGCCCGGCAGGCGATCCGCCAGCGCCAGCCCGTAAAGCGGGGCGAGGCGCGTGTTGGTGACGATCGCCACACGCGAAAATCTGCCGCGCGCCACGAGATCGGGCAGCGCCGCGCTCAGCACGCCCGGCCCGACGATGACCGGGTATTCATGTTCCGCGCCGCGCACGGTTAGCTCGTGAAGGTGTGCCACAGCCTCACAATCTCCTCGGCGACCGCTTCCGGCGATCGCCCGGTCGTCTCAACCTGATGCGGCAGCGAATCGTACAGCGGGGCGCGCGCCGCGAGCAAGTCGCCCAATCGCGCTCGGTCCCCGCCGAACAGCGGGCGATCCGCGCCGGATCCTAGACGTCGCAATATGGTGTCGAGGTCCGCGCGCAGGCAGACTACCAGCCCGCACGCCAGGAACGCCGCGCGCGTTTCCGCGCCGAGCAGCGCGCCGCCCCCGGTCGCGACAACGTGCCGCTCCAACTGCGCGGCGCGAGCGCAGACGTCGCGCTCCATCCGGCGGAAGGCAGCTTCGCCGTGCTGCGCGAAAATCTGCGGGATCGGCTGCCCGGCGTCGCGCTCGATCCATGCGTCGGTGTCCACAAACGGCCAGCCGAGCCGCTCCGCGACGATCTGCCCGACCGTCGACTTGCCAGTGCCCATAAAGCCGGTGAGCACGATAATCCGGGGCGGCGTGCTGGACTGGCGGGCGCTGCGGTCGCCGGGGTCAACCTCACCCCTTAACCCCCGGCCCTGCCAGGGGTGAGGTTCCGTATGCCGATC
>CBINGT010000428.1:0-3555 GCA_966250245.1 uncultured Anaerolineae bacterium | reverse complement strand
ATCGTGCAGGTGACCCTGGCGCTGTCGGCGGATGCGATCGGCACCGGCGCGCTGTACGTGGCGTTTGTCGAGGGTGGACTGGTGCAGGGCACGCTTGGCATCAGCTTCATGAACTGGGCGGTCGCCTATGCTACGCCCGACCAGCGCCCGATTTACTCCGGGCTGCTCAATTCGATCTCGGCGGTGTCGATCCTGAGCGCGCCGTTGATCGGCGGGACGCTGGTCGAGCACCTCGGCTACCGGGCGGTGTTTGTGGCGGCGCTGGTGGCGATGGCGTCGGCGCTGTGGGTCGCGTTGCGCCGGGTCGAAGCGCCGCGCGAAGCGGCAAAGCAGGCGTAACCGCAGCAAAGTGCAGCTAAAGGCAGCCAACCACAGCAAAAAGCAGCGAGAACGGGCGGACCATTCTCGCTGCTTTAGCGGTTGAGGTGTGTTTTTCGTAGGGGCGCAGCTTGCTGCCCGTTGTTATATGAAGAATTAGACGGTTACGGGCGGAGCTTGCTCCGCCCCTACGCTGACGCCGGATTGCCGCGCGGCGATGCTCCGGCGACTACTCGCACCCGGCGGGAATGACCTCGCCCGCAGACGGGACCACCGCCGGATCCAGCCAGACCAGATTCAGCCGCCAGTCGCCCGGCTCCAGCGCGACGCTCTCTCGCTCGCCGGTCGCCAGGTCGAGCGCCCACAGCGCCGCCTCGCCGCTGGCGGCGTCGTGCGTCACCGCGTAGATCGTCTCCCCGTGCAGGACAGCCTGAACGGGTGCCAGATCGGTCCATAGCCGGTCTTGCAGGCGGCCCAGGACGTAGCGCACCTGCAGGATGCCGCCCGCCTCACCCGGCCGGTAAAGGTAGAGCGTGCCGTCGCGCGCGCCTGCAATTTCAAAGACTGTGCCCGGCGTGGCGAGCGGCTGCTTATCCTCGTCCACCATCTCGAACCCGCCGAACTGCGTAAACTCATAATCGTCACCACCCAACTGGTAAACCCACTGGCCGTCGGTCACGTAGATCGCGCCCCTGACGCTATCCCACGCTACGCGATGGGCGGCTCCTTCACGCATCTTCCCCATACGGCGCTCGACGACCGTCTGCTGCCGGAAGGTATCGAACACGCTAATCCAGGTCATGCCGTCTTCATGGCGCAGCGTGACGATCTGGCGCCCATCGGGCGAGGCGAAGTGCTGCACCGCCGCGTTTTCGATCGACGTGGGGATCGCTTTGCCGAGGTCGAGTGTGTCCGCGCGACGTATCTCGATCTGCGTGGATGGCGCCTCGTCGCCCGGCGTGACGGACCAGCTTGCGACGATCAGGTTTTCGCCATCGGGCACCGAGCTCACCACTTCGCCCGGCAGCTTCAGCGGGCAGGCGCGCGCCTCGGCGAGATCCAGCCGCAGCGTGCCGAGCGCGCCAGAGTCGTCCAGCGCATCGAGGAACAACGCTTCTCCACGCGGCGCGGCGGTCGCGCGGACGAGCGCAGGGGTGGATGCGCTGATCTGCCACGCGGCGGCAGATTCGAGCGTCGCCGGGTCGAACAGGTGAAGCGCCCCACTTTCGCCAGACAGCGCCAGATAGGGCTCGACGGGCGCGGCGATCAGATCGAGGTTCGCGCCATTCGCGGCCAGCACCTCGCGCAGCGTGGCCTCGCCTTTGGGGGTCGTGCGGAACCAGCGCCCATCGTACTCCGATGAGCCGTTGACAATGCCCAGGTAGTGCACCAGCCCTGGCTCACCGTCCGGAGCGGGATGGTAAGCGACCCGATCGAACGGCACGTATTGGCCAACGTCCGTCTCGAAGAAGCGTGTAAGTTCAAAGCTGGGCCCGGGCCGCGCAGGCGGGTCGACTGGCTGCATAAAGTCTTCGAGCATGGCGAACGAGATCGGTATCAATACCGCCATGTCGCCTTCCAGCACCAGCTCGCCGTCCAGCCCTGGTCCGACGATCACGATCCGGCTGGCGGGGCCTTTGGCGGACGTGAGGCCGGGCAGCGCCAGCGCGATCAGCAACACCAGCATGAGAACGAGTCCGATTCGTGTGCGCATGATGCGATCTCCTGTGCTTACTCCAACGATTCGGCGATGCGGCGCGCTTCGTCCAGCGTCAGATCGCCTTCGAGGCGGTACGTGATGCCGTCCTGCTGCCAGATCAGGACGGGCGACGTCACGGGCATCGACACTGGGTTGCCCCCGCCGAGCGATATCAGATATTCGTGCGGCTCGGACGTCCACAGCGCGCGCTCCCCGTTGACGGTCGTTTCCTGCACCTGCGCCGTTGTCTTCAGCGCAAAATGGCCGAACCCGAGCGCGTGCAGGCTGAAGCGCACGCGGGTGGGATCATCCGGTTGCAGCCAGACCATCACAACCGTATCGACCGGTCCTTCGGGCGCGAAGACGCGATCCGGCTCGCCGAGGTCGGGCGGGTAGGTCGGCAGGCGGAACGGCAAGGGCACGGCGTCGCGCGCCGCGTCGAGCGTGGTTTCGCCGGGCAGCGACAGCACCCACGGCGGTGCCGAGGGGGTGACCCTGGCGGTCGCGGAGGGCGTACCGGTTGGCTCGACGAAGCGCACCGCGCCGAGTTGCAGGAACTCCAGCGCGCGGCTGCGCAGATCGGGGATCAGCAGCGTGGCGAGCAGCAGCGCAATCGCGGCGACTGCCGCCGCCCGCAGCGCGAGCGCCATCCGGCGAGAGCCGGTCCGCCGCAGCCGCGCCGCGACCTGCCCGGCGACGTCCGGCGTGGGCGGATATGGCAGGTGACGGGCCAGCTCTTCGACGCGCATCTCCCAGACCTCGTCGTTCTCCGGCAGGTCAACCGGCGTTCCGCGCTCGCTCACGATAGCCGTCCTTCCATCAACAGCGGGAAATCGTGTTGAACGACGCCCTTCAGCCGTCGCAGCGCCCGGCTCTGCCGCGACTTCACCGTGCCCGGCGGGACGTTCAGCACCTCGGCCGTTTCGCGGACCGATAGCTCCAGCATAAAGCGCAGATAAATCACTTCCTGCTCCTGGGCCGACAGGCGGCGGACGGCGTCCCACAGGGCGCGCGCTTCCTGCTGCTGAAACTGCTCGCTCTCGGCGCTGGCGGCGGCGCGCGGCGCGTGTGCAAACAAGCGTTGCGCGGCGGCGACATAGCGCCCCAACGAGCGGCGATAGTTGCGCGCCAGATTGCGCGTGATGTGCAGCACCCACGGGCGGAACGGCCGCGTCGGGTCGAAGCGATCAAGCTGCCGATAGGCGCGGACGAAGGCGTCTTGCGCCACATCCTGCGCGGCGTCGGCGTCGTCCACCAGCAGGTACGCCAGCCGGAAGACAGCCGCCTCGTGCTCGCGGACGAGCGCTTCGTAGGCCGCCTGGTCCCCTGCTTGCGCGCGCTGGATCAACTCCGCTTCCAACTGTGTCGCCCTCGTTGGATGTGCCCGAAACTCTGTGCGCTATACACCGCCCACATGGCTTTGGTTCCAATTATCGGACAAAAAAGGGACCGGATCACTCCGGCCCGAAAATATTGCTTTTGGATGGCCTCGTTCGTGGTGTGGGCTGCGTTTACTTGGTGCCCCAGCGGTGGATGCA
>CBINGT010000427.1:0-3557 GCA_966250245.1 uncultured Anaerolineae bacterium | reverse complement strand
TGGCGTGGCACGGAGCCATGCGTTTCAATCACGGTCGCCAGCGCGGCGAGCTTATGCTCCTGTTGCGCCTTGACAACCGCTTCGAACACCGCGCGATCGTCGTTCATCGAGCGGCCCTGTCCTCTCCTGCGCCAGCGGCCTGCGCACGCAGCGCCCGCCAGACCTTTTCAGGCAGCAGCGGCGCGTCGAGAATCCGCACGCCGACCGCATCGTACACAGCGTTCGCCAGAGCCGGACCTGCGCCATCGAGCGGGATTTCGGCGACGGCCTTCGCGCCGAACGGCCCGGTTGGCTCGTACGTTTCTACGAAGATCACGCCAAGCTCCGGCACCTCGTCCGCCCGGTAGATCTTGTATGGACCGAAGCGCGGGTTGAGCATGCGCCCCTGGTCGTCGAACGCCATTTCCTCGCAGTGTCCGTAGCCTAGCGCCTGCATCATGCCGCCCTCGACCTGCCCGCTGGCGGTGATCGGGTTGATGATCACGCCGCCATCGACCGCCATGACCATCTCATCGACCGTGATCTGTCCGGTTTCCGTGTCCACCGTGCAGGTCACAAACTGCGCGGCGAACGGCGGCGGCGAATCCGGGCTGACCCAGCTTCCGATCGCCATGATCTGATGCTGATCCTCGGTGTGCAAGCTGTAGAGCGCGATATCGCGGTGCGAGATGCTACGTCCGTCAGGAGCGTGCGCGGCGCGATCCCGCAGGACGATGTCTTCTGGCTCAACCGGCGGGTAGTCGTCGTCTTTGTTGAACATCTTGGCGGCCACCGCGCGCATTTGCTCGGCGACCTTCTCCGCCGCGACGACCGTCGCCCGCCCGGAGATATACGTCGTGCTCGACGCGTACGCGCCCTTGTCGAACGGCGTGAAGTCCGTATCAGATGAGTAGGTGATAAAGTCTTCCGGCGTGCAGCCGAGCACTTCCGCCGCCATTTGCGTCAGGACGGTGTCGGAGCCGGTGCCCAGGTCGGTTGCGCCGACCAGCAGGTTAAACGAGCCGTCGTCGTTGATCTTGATGCTGGCCGCGCCCATGTCGAGCCGGGGGATGGCGGTCCCCTGCATCACCGCAGCGATGCCAATCCCGCGCCGCAGATGCGGCTTGCCAGGCACACGATGCCAGTCCGGGTTGCCGAACTTGTCCGCCCAGCCGATCGCCGCCGCGCCCCGCTCGATGCACTCCGCCAGCCCGCACGAGATGATGTATTCCGGCGCGCCTTCGCGGCCTTCGCTCCACGCCTTGCTGACCGGGTGCTCGTCGCCAGACTTGATCGCGTTCTTCAGGCGGAACTCCAGCGGGTCGAACCCCATCTCGCGCGCGATCCATTCGATGTGCTGCTCCAGGGCCCAGAATCCCTGAGGCACGCCATACCCGCGATACGCACCGCTCGGCGGGGTGTTGGTGTAGACGATGTCCGCATGGAACTTGATGTTCGGCGCGTTGTAGAGCGCCATCGCCTTGTGACCGGTGTTTCCGGCGACAGTCATCGCATGGCTGCCGGTCGCGCCGGTGTCGCTGAGCGTGTATAGCTCGTTGGCGACGATCCGCCCATCGTTCGTGACGCCAGTCCGCAGTTTCAAGTACATCGGGTGGCGCGAGCGGCTGGCGAAGAATTCCTCGGCGCGCGTGTACTCCATGCGGACCGGCCGCCCGGTCACGATCGTCAGGTGCGCGCAGATGTCCTCAAGCAGCACTTCCTGCTTCACGCCGAACCCGCCGCCAATGCGCGGCTTGATCACGCGGATGCGCTTTTCCGGCAAGCCAAGCACCGGCGCGAGGATGCGCCGCGCGTGGAACGGAACCTGCGTGCTGGTGCGTATCACCAGCCGGTCGTCCTCGTCCCACCACGTCACGACCACGTGTGGCTCGATCGGCGTCTGCTGGACCTTCGGGCTGTAGTACGTCGCCTCGAAGATACGGTCCGCCTGCGCGAAACCTTCTTCGACGTTGCCCACTTCCCAGTCAACCACCGCCGCCAGATTGCGCTGCGGGTCCTCAATCTGCCAGCTTTCCGGCTCGTCGTGCAGGATCGGCGCGCCAGGCTTCATGCTGTCGCGCGGGTCGAAGATCGCGGGCAGGTCCTCGTATTCGACCTCGATCAACTCCAGCGCCCGCAGCGCGATCTCTTCGGTTTCCGCCGCCACTGCCGCGACGCGATCGCCCACAAAGCGCACCTTGTAGTCGAGGCTGTAGTTATCGTGCGGGCCCGGCTCCGGGTAGCTCTGCCCGGCGGTGGTGTACGCCACGCGCGGGATATCCTGATGCGTCAGAACAGCGTGAACACCCGGCAAGGCGCGCGCCCGGCTGGCGTCGATACGCTTGATCAACGCGTGCGGACGCGGGCTGAGCAGCAGCTTGCCGACCAGCATCCCACGCCACTCGATGTCGTCGGTAAACGCCGGATTGCCCTGCACCAGCTTGCGCGCGTCGACCTTCGGCGAGGGTTTGCCGACCTGTTGGAGCGTGTCCACTTCCGGCGCGACGATCATCACCGGCAGCGCGCGCGTGCGGACCGTCGTCCCGCCGTCGCCAGCGCTGACTTCGGGCGGCATGGTGTCGCTCGCGTCGATTTCCGGAGCTGGCTCGGCGGGTGGCGGCGGGAGCGGACGGATCGGCGGGACGCTTTCCCCGCGCAGCACCGCCGCCGCACGCAACACCGCTTCAACCGGCTTGACGTACCCGGTGCAGCGGCACAGCACGCCCGCCAGCGCCTCGCGGACTTCCGCTTCCGTCGGGCGGTCGGTGCGCTCGAGCAGCGCTTTCGCCGCGAGGATCATGCCCGGCGTGCAATAGCCACACTGGATCGCGCCCGTCTCGATGAACGCGACCTGTAGCGCATGCAGCGGCTCCGAGCCGCGCCAGCCGCGCTCCTGCGCCCCGCCCACGCCCTCGACCGTGGTCACGTTGCGCCCGGCAACCTGGCTGGCGAGCATCACGCACGAGGTCATCGGCACGCCGTCCACCAGCACCAAACACGCGCCGCATTCGCCCGTCTCGCAGCCGTGCTTGACGCCAAACACGCCATGCCGCCGCAATACCCTCAATAACGTTTCATTCGCAGCAGCCTCAAAAGCAACCGCTTCACCATTCAGTGAAAATTCTACAATCACGGGTCACTCCTCAATCAGCACGTGGCCGATGAACAATCGTCCGTCCTCGTCGGCGCCGTCGCCTTCCACCGGAAGCCGCGCGCCGCTCCCCGCGTCGTACAGACCAATCGCCAGCGGATACTCGCCCGGCGGCAGATCCGGCAGCGCCAGGGTGATCGTGTCGGTGCGCACGCCCGGCAGCCAGTTCCCGGGCGGAAGCGCCCCACCCCCCGGACGCGCGTCCGCTGCCTGCGCGACCGGCGGCGCGTCACTTTGATTATACAGGTGAACGAACAACACCGCGTCGCCTGCATCCGGCTCGTGACCAAGCCACGTCAGACGGACTTCGACCTCGGTTGGCTGCTGCGCGATCTCCGCCGCCAGCAAGCGCACCTGTCCCTGCGTTCCGAACCGCGCAACCGATGCCTGATCGCTCTCGTCTGGCGAAAATGCACCCTGATACGCC
>CBINGT010000426.1:0-3558 GCA_966250245.1 uncultured Anaerolineae bacterium | reverse complement strand
GGGCGCAGCAAGCTACGCCCCCTACTAGAAAAAACATAACGAGTTTTGGCTGTTCCTCGCTGTCTTTAGCCCTCAGCATCATCGCCCTCGTACATGGCGCGCACCCATCCCGATAGGTGTGCTTCAACCTGCGCCGGATAAACGAGCGCCAGCCGGTCGGCGGTTTCGGTCGCGATCCGGCGAAATAGCTCCATGCTTGCCTGTAGCGCGCGCCAGCTTTCCGCCGCGCCAAACGCCCCGAATGTCTGATGCAGCTCGGCCCACGTGCCGGGATCGACCCACTCACGCATAAAGCGCCCGCCGTACCACGTGTCGAGGTCTGGTCCCTGAACGGCCCGCGCGTGCCATTCGATCATCGCCAGCAGGTGCTTTTTCAGCAGGTGATCGTGCGCTTTGACGCGCCACAGATCGCGCCGCCGGATGAACTTTGCCACCTGCATCGCCTGATACCAGAAGGCGTTCACGGTCGCTTCAAACGGCTCCTGAGCGGGCGGATCGGCGCGTGGGGGAGCATTCTGCGGCGGGGGGAGCCGGGCCGCCAGCCCGTCCTTGTCGATCAACACGCGATAGCGGCGGTCGTAGTGGAAAGCGGGCAGGTTTTCCAGCGCCATGAAATACAGATCGGCTTTGTGCCCGCCTTCGTACACCGCGAATAGCTCCGAGTTGTGCCCTTCTTCCGGCACGCAGACCCACAGCATTCCGAATTGATGGAGCCAGGATTGATCGGCCAGATAGGGCGCGAAGTCTATGCAGAACAGCACCAGGTCGAGGTCGGACCACTGATCGGCCGGGGGATCCGTGACCCGGGCCTGCGATCCCACCACCAGCACCAGCCGGATCGCCGCTTCCTGATCCGCCCAGTCGCGGATGTGCTGTTCTAGCTGCTGGATGGGGCTGCTCATCGGGGTTAGATGATTTTCGCCGCGTTGTGCGCTGCACGGATCGGCTCCGGCAGGCGATAGCGGGTGACGCAGCGCATCACCAGCTCGCGGGCCGTGTCGAGCGTGGCGCGGTGCCCGACCGAGATGTACACCGGTGCGACGTTGTCCCGCGTTCGCAGCGCCGCGCCGATAACCTCGCCATGATGCATCAGGGGCGACCACGCGCCTTTTTCCGGCGGGACCGGCTCGTGCGTGCCCGTCAGGCGCGTCTTGCCGCAGCCGACGGTCGGCACGTCGATCCACAGCCCGATGTGCGACGCGATCCCGATGTGGCGCGGGTGCGCGATCCCTTGCCCGTCCACGATGAACACGTCGGGCGCGTGCTTAAGCTGGCGCAGCGCGTCGATGATGACCGCGCCCTCGCGGAACGAGAGCAGCCCGGGGATGTAGGGGAAGGGCGTCGGAATGCTGGCGTTGACCCGCTCGATGACTTCAAGCGCCGGGTAGGTCAGCACGACGATCGCCGCCTGGCTGACGTTCTCCTTCACGCTGACGTCGATCCCGCCTACCAGTTGCAGGTCGTCGAGCGGCAGCGGCGTGGACGTGTCGATTTGCGGCGCCAGTTCCTTTTGAAGCGCGATCGCTTCGGATGGTGTCAGATCCCAGCGATGCCGCGCATAGATGGTGATGGGCATAAGTTCCTCGCGTTCTGGTATGCCAGCGGGTAGCGGTGTTCTGGCGGCCAACTTATACTGTAAGGGCTTGCATGCGCCTGACGCAACTTCGCCCAGCTTCGGAACTGCGAGGAGGACCGCTGTGACGACACCCGCGACTGCTTCAACCGACCGCTTGCCCTTTCAAGACCCTGTGCGCCCGATCAACGAGCGTGTAAAGGACCTCGTCGGGAGGCTGACGCTCGACGAGAAGATCGAGCAGATGCTGTACACCGCTCCGGCTATTGAACGGCTTGGAATCCCCGCGTACAACTGGTGGAACGAGGCGTTGCACGGCGTCGGGCGGGCCGGGATCGCGACGGTTTTCCCGCAGGCTATCGGACTCGCCGCGACGTGGAACGTCGACCTGATCAGCCAGATTGCGAACGTGATCGCCGACGAGGGGCGCGCCAAGTTCCACGACACGCTGCGTCGCACCGGCGAAACGCCTCAATATCACGGCATTACGTACTGGTCGCCGAACATCAACATCTTCCGCGATCCACGCTGGGGCCGGGGCCAGGAAACATACGGCGAAGACCCGTACCTGACGGCCCGGCTGGGCGTTGCGTTTGTGCGGGGGTTGCAGGGCGACGATCCGCAGACGTTCAAGACGATCGCCACGCCGAAGCATTACGCCGTGCACAGCGGCCCGGAACCCGACCGCCACCACTTCAACGCGGACTGCTCTGACCGGGACCTGCGCGAAACCTATCTGGCAGCGTTCAAGGCGACGGTGGTCGAGGGCGGCGCGTGGTCGGTGATGGGCGCGTATAACCGCTTCCGGGGCGAGCCGTGTTGCGCCAGCCCGTTGCTGCTCCAGACCATTCTACGCGATCAATGGGGCTTCAAGGGCTACATCGTCTCAGACTGCGGCGCGATTGAAGATATTCACCTGCATCACAAGGTGGTCGAGACGGCGGAAGAAGCCGCCGCGCTGGCGGTCCACACCGGTTGCGACCTGTGTTGTGGCGGCGCGTATGCGGCGCTGAAGGGCGCGGTTGAGCAAGGGCTGATCGACGAGGCGACGATTGACGAGTCGGTCGGGCGGCTGTTTGAGGCGCGGATACGGCTGGGCATGTTCGACCCGCCCGAGGAAGTGCCTTACGCCAACACCCCGATTGAGGTGGTGGACAGCCCGGCGCATCGGGCGTTGGCGCTGCAGGCGGCGCGTGAGTCGATCGTGCTGCTCAAGAACGACGGCCTGCTGCCGCTGGACGAGGCACAGATCAAGCGGCTCGCGGTGATTGGTCCGAACGCGGACGACGCGGAAGTGCTGCTCGGCAACTATAACGGCACCCCGTCCGACCCGATCACGCCGCTGCGCGGCCTGCGGGAGCGCGCGACGAACGCCGAAGTGGTCTACGCGCGCGGCTGTGGCATTCTGGGCGACGATCGCAGCGGGTTTGACGAAGCAGTGCGCCTCGCGTCGGAGAGCGACGTCGCAGTGCTGGTGCTCGGCCTGTCGCAACTGATCGAGGGCGAGGAAGGGCAGGAAGAGGGCGTTTCCGGAGGGCAGCGGACGCTCGGCGATCGCACGCGGATCGATCTCCCCCCGACCCAGCAGGCGCTGCTTGAAGCGGTCCACGCGACCGGCACACCGGTTGTGTTGGTGATCCTCAGCGGGAGCGCGGTGGCGGTCAATTGGGCGCACGAGCATGTTCCGGCGATCATCCAGGCGTGGTATCCGGGGCAGGCAGGCGGGACGGCGCTCGCTGAGGTGCTGTTCGGCGACGTGAACCCGGCCGGGCGCCTGCCAGTGACGATTTATCGCTCGGTGGACCAGCTTCCGCCGTTCACCGATTATTCGATGGCGGGGCGGACCTACCGTTACTTCACTGGCGAGCCGCTTTACGCCTTCGGGCACGGGCTCAGCTACACCCGCTTCGAGTATAGCGAACTGATGATTACGCCGGGTGAAGCGTCTGCCGGGCAGCCGGTCAGCATCACGGCGACGGTGACGA
>CBINGT010000425.1:0-3561 GCA_966250245.1 uncultured Anaerolineae bacterium | reverse complement strand
CTACAGCGCATCGATCAGGCCCGCCAGCAGCGTCCGCCCGGCGATGTTATCCTGCAGGCCGCTCACCTGATCGCCGTGCCCGCCCGCAAAGCGCAGCGACGAGGCGATCAGCTTCCCCGCGCCAACGCGCGCCTCAAGAATGTACGCCAGCCAGTCGAACTGACGCGCGTCCAGCCGCCCGAACAGCGTCCGCACCTGCGTCACTTGCTCGAGCGCGCCGGGCAGCCTCGCAGGGTCGAAGGCGTGATCGGTCGCCAGATGGTAGAACTGCACGTCCGCGAAACCGCCATGCTGCAACGCGTCCATCGCGGGATGATCGCCCGGCAGGTTGATCGCCTCGCGCCAGAACGAGCACGCCCGCGCCGGGAGCGGTCCGGGCGCCCGTTGGAGCAGCAATACCCGCCCGCCTTCGCGCAGAAAGTCGAGCACCGAGGGCGTCAGCGCGCTGGTCAGCACACGGCGCGGCCAGGTGGACGTTTTGGCGGAACGCTCCAGGTGCGGCACGGTCGTGTAGAGGTCATTCAGTCCAGCAAGCGCACCGGACGGGTCAAAGATCGCCAGATCGCCCGGCCACACGCTGATCTCCGGGTGAATCCATAACGGCCACTCGTTTTTGATCGTATGCGCGCCGCTTTGCAACTCGACGTACAGCGTCACGCGATAGACTCTCGCGCGCGCCGGGGGTGTGAACTCGATCGTGCCGATGGCGGCCGGGTTGCCGTGCGGCAGCGCGCCGCTCAGCGTCTGCTGGCCATAGCCCACACTCTCGCCAGCATCGTCCACCGCCTGCCAGCTTAAGTCCCCGCCGCGCAGGTGCGGCCCGACGTTCGCCAGGATCACGTTGAAGCGTACCGGCTGCCCGCCGACGTGATTCACGCTGTCGCGGTGGCGCGGCCGGTCTCCCCCGCGCACCCATTCGCGCGCTCGCCCCTGCCCCAGCAGCAGGACCGTATCCGCGTTGAACTGCGTGAACGTGTCCGCGTCGTATTTCGGCTGCATGGCGTCGTCAAAGATTGAGGACGACGCCAGTCCGGTCTGCCGGATGCTGGTCACGACATAGCCCTGCACAGCCGAGCGCGCGCGCGTCTTTTCGAGAATGACCTTACGGATCATCAGCGATTGGCGGCGCGAGATCGCCTGCAGGTCCGCGTGCGAATACGGCAGATTGAGGCGGGCGACGCGCGCTTCCTGCTCGTGATAGGCGAGCTTGCCGGTGTGGATCGGGTGCGGCTCGGTCAGCCACCACGGCAGGCGGCCGCTGTAGGCGCGGCGCACGTCGTCCAGATCGCGATAGTCATCCGCGTCGCAGAATTCCCCGAAGATCCATGGCCGCTGCTCGCGCCAGTCGCGGTGGAAGTGGTCGATCAGCGGGTCGAAGTAGTGCAGGTCGCAGTAGAAGTGATAATCGTAAAAGTCGCTGGCGTCGGCCGTCTGCGCGCCGTACGCCTCGCCGGAGCCGCTGTTGTCGCAGAGCAGCATCCCCTGCGCAGCGCCGCGCACCGCATCGTCGAGCGACTGCACAAACGCGGCATCCACCTTGCGCCCTAGCTCGCACCCCAGGCTGATCAGCACGACCGAGGGGTGCAGCTGCACCAGCGCCATGATCGCGCGGTACTCTTCCGGCGCGCGGCGGCGCAGGTCTGGCGTGACGTCCGGCAACCACAGCGGGAACTCCTGCCAGAGCAGCATCCCTTCCTCGTCCGCGACGTCGAAATACATTTGCGACGGCACGAACAGGCACAGCTTAACCATGTTGAAGCCCATCGCGCGCAGCTTGGCAAACTCCGCGCGGACCGTCTCGGCATCCGGCGCGGGCGTCAGTGTCTCGGGATACCAGCCCCAATGTAGCGCCCCGCGCAGGTGGACCGGCCGCCCGTTCAGCAGCAGCCTCGTGCCGTCCCGCTCCAGCGTTCGGAAGCCGAAGCGCCGCGTGCAGCGCAGCGCCGGATCGCCCGCCGGATCCTCGATCGACAATTCCAGCGTGTAAAGCGCCGGAGCCTCGGGCGACCAGGGGAGCGGGTTCTCGATTTGCAGCGTGGCGTCGAGCGGGCCGGGGCGTAGCGGCAAGCGAGCCTCAGCGGCGGTGCTGCCGCTCGGCGCGCGGACCGCCAGCAGGATTTGCGCGTTGCCAAGCGGCTCGGCGGCCAGGTCTATGTCCGCGCGGACGGTAACCAACCCCGTCCGCATATCAGGTTGCACCGTCAGCCTGTCGACGCGATAGCCGCGATGCGCCACCAGCCGCGCGCCCTGCCAGATCCCGCCGAACGGCAGCGCAACATCGGGGATGAACCCGGCCAGCGCCTCGCGCAGCGGAAAGCGCCCGCCGTTCAGGCTGGGCGCGGTGACGGTCAGCTCGATCGTGTTGTCGTCGCCGGGGCGAATGACGTCCGTCACGTCGAACGAGAACGGCGTCCACATCCCCTGATGCTCGCCGACCCTCTGCCCGTTGACGTACACCTCGGCGTGATAGCTGACCGCGTCGAACGCCAGCTCGACCGCCCGCCCCTGCCAGTGGCTCGGCACGCGCACCACGCACCGGTAACGCGCCGGACCTTCCGCCCAGCGCGGCGCGTCCGTTTGCGCCTGCCAGGCGCCCGGCACGGTGATCGTCTGCCACGCACCACCGGCGAACGAAAACTCCCAGCGGCCATTCAAGCTCTGCACTTCAGCACGCGTATTCAGCGGCATGGTTTATACTTCCTTCGAGCGCGCCAGGCTCAGCGCGCGTCTGTGTCGATCGCATTATCCTCAAACGTGTTCCCGTCGAGCGCTACCCGCTCGGAGTCCTCGACCTGCACGGCAGCAACCGTCTGCCCGGTGAAGGTGTTACCCTGCACCGTCGCACCGTCGATCTGCGCCAGCCTCACGCCAACCCGGTTCCGCACGAACGTGTTGCCGCGCAGCCGGTAGTCGTGGCAACGCGCGTCGACGGTCGTCTTCCCGGTATAGCCGTTAAAGCCGAGGAAGTTCTCCTCAAACAGGTTGCCCTCGACGTCGAAATCGTACGATACCTCGTAGCCGGGCCAGTATTCCAGCACCGCGATCCCGCGCGTCCACAGGCGGATGCCCTCGCGGTTGCGGCGTATTTCATTGCCCCGGAAGGTGAGGGTGTGGGCGTGCTCGGCAGCGACCCCGGCGATGAAGTTATCTTCGATCAGGTTGTCTTCGAGCACGTTTTCCCACGAAAAGCCCAGCCAGAAGCCGTAATTCGACTTGCTGCAAATATTACGGCGGAAGACGTTTCCCTGCGAAAAAGTCGACTCGATCGCGTTGTTCGGGCTGTACGAGCAGTCGTTTTCCTCGAAGACGTTGTCGTTGCACGGCTCGATCACGCCGGGATGCTCGTATCCCGCGATAAAGATGCCGTCTCCCCCGCTGCGACACATATTCTTCAGCACCTGGTTCCGGCTGGAACCGCGCACCATCACCAGACCGGCCGCGTCCGCCTCAAGGCGTTCGACCCCGCTTTCGCGCCGATAAACGCGATTACAAAAATCGAGCGTATTCCGCTCGATCCGGTTGTCGCTGGAGCCGGACAGATATACGCCCCACCCACTGTTG
>CBINGT010000424.1:0-3564 GCA_966250245.1 uncultured Anaerolineae bacterium | reverse complement strand
GCGCAATACCGCAAAGCATCGTATGAGACTGTCTGGGCGTTGATCGATGGGAACTGGCGCACCGGAATCTTTCCCGGCCCTGAGGCGCACTTTGATCCGGCAGTTGCGTCTGAACCGCTCGGCAATCCGGCGGTGATCCCTGGACCGGTTCGGCTGATCCCTTTCGCAGCTATCGGACTGTGGATCTTCACGCGGCGGCTGCGGCAGGACGCGTACGGGGTCGTGGCGTTTGTGTCAGTGACGATCGTGCTGTTTTTCCTCTGGTCGCAGGGGTGGAGCCCGCAGTGGGTTGTGACGCTGATTCCTCTCATTCTCTTGAGTTTCCCCACACGAAACGGGGTCCTGATCTGTGCGCTGTTGACTGTGCTGGCGTTCTTTGAGTACCCGGTGCTGTTCATGCGGACGGGCGACACTGACGGGGTGATCAGCGGGGCGCTCGTCGTGCCGTATGTAGCGATCATCCTGATGCGGACCGGGCTACTGATCGGGCTGGCGGTCGCGCTGGTGCAGCGTCTGCGGAGCGCGGGCGATGACGCGGCTGCGTAACCGGAAGACGCTTCTCGCGCTGGCGGGAATTATCTTGCTGGCAACAATCCTTCGCGTAGTCAATCTTACCGGGCGAACGCTGTGGTATGACGAGGCGTTCGCCATGCTGTTCGCTCAGGCGGGGTGGGACGCGATGGTCGACGGAACGCTCACGCCGGTCGAAGGCGGGGCGGCGGACGTCCACCCACTGCTGTATTACGAGTTGCTGCATCTCTGGATGCGCACGTTCGGGGCGAGCGTGGCGGCAGTTCGCCTGCTGAGCGTCGCGCTCGGCGTGCTGACGGTCGTCGCGATCTATACGTTGGCGCGAGACTGGTTCGGCGCGCGCACCGGACTGGCTGCCGCGTTGATCACGGCTGTTGCGCCGTTTCACGTGCAGTACTCGCAGGAAACGAGGATGTACGCGCTGCTGGCGCTGGCGCTGGCCCTGACCACGTGGCTGTACTGGCGCGCGTGGACGCGGGGCGGGTGGGTATATTGGGCCGCATTCGCGTTCCTGGCGGCGGTCAGCATGTACACGCAGCAGCTTGCAGCCTTCTATCTCGCCGCGCTGGGGCTGTTGCCGCTGATCCTTCGTGAATGGCGGTTGCTTGGACGCACGATCGTTGCTGCGGGTGTGGCGTTCGCGCTGTATTTGCCGTGGTTCCTACACCTGCCGGACCAGCTCGGCAAGCTCGAGCAATATTGGGTCGAGCGGCCAAACGTGCTGCATATCTGGCTGGCGCTGCGCTCGTTTTTCTCGGTCAATCTTGATTTCGATCCGGCGTGGTGGCTGCCGACGTTCTTTCTGGCGGCCGTGTTGCCGGTGCTGCTCGCATTCCGGGCGTGGCACACGTTTCGGCGATCGCCGGATGCAATCGAGCGGCGGGCGCTGACGTGGGCGCTGTGGCTCGGGTTCGCGCCGATCGGGCTGATGTGGATCGCGTCGGTCGTGTTCCAGCCGGTGTTTTTGCCGCGCGCGCTGCTGCCTTCAGCGGTGATCGTGTACATCGCGCTCGCGTGGCTTTTCGTGCGAGGCGGGATGCCGCGCGTGGTGAGTGGGATCGTCGTGGCGGCGTGGGCGGTGATCGCCGTCTTTGGGCTGGCGACACACTACACGTGGGATACGTTCCCGAACCCGCCATTCGACCGCGCCGCCGAGTTTCTGCGACGCTCCGCCGCCGAGGGAGACGCGATCGTGCACGGCAACAAGATCACGGCGCTTCCCCTGCGTATTTACGCGCCCGATTTGCCGCAGACCTATGTGCGCGACGTGCCGGGCAGCGGATCGGATACGCTGGCGGTGCCAACTCAGCGCGCAATCGGCTGGCTGGCGAGCGATTGCCCGGCAGAGGCGGCGGGCGGTGCGACGCAGGTGTGGTATGTCGCTTTCGAGCAGTTCGACGCAGAAATGGCCGAAGCGGCAGCGGACGATCCGCGCGCGCGGGCGGTTGACAGCGGGGCGTGGCTGCGCGCGCATTACTCCGAGGGAAGCAGCGTGCGGTTCAATGACCTCGTCGTGACGCAGTTCACCGGGCCAGACGAGATCGCGCAGGCGGCGCGCTGCGAGGAGCCCGGCTGATGGACGTGGCGCACGCTCCGGTAATCTCCCGCCGCTCACTTGTGCTGGTATTCGCGCTGGCGCTAGGGGTGGGAACCATCCTCGCGATCCTGGTCGAGCAGCCGGGCTACATGGACGCCTATTACTACTATAACGCGGCGCACCGGCTGGTCAGCGGCGATGGGCTGACTGATCCCTACGTCTGGCACTATCTCGACGCGCCGGACGCGCTGCCCGCGCCAAGCCATACTTACTGGATGCCGTTGCAATCGCTGCTTGCAGCGGGGGCTATGGCGCTCGGCGGAGCGACGTTTGGCGCGGCGCAGGTCCCATCCGTGCTGTGTTATGCCGGGCTGGTGACGTTTGCGTTTTGGCTGGGAGTGATACTTGGCGGTACGCGGCGGATCGCGTGGATTGGCGCGCTGCTGGTGCTGTGCAGCGGGTTCTTCACGCCGTTCTGGACGACGACAGACACGTTTGCAGCCTTCGGGCTGGCGGGCGCGCTGGCAATCGCGGCGAGCGGATTAGGACGCGCTCGCCGGGCGGGGAAATGGTTTCTCGTGGCGGGCGCGTTGGCCGGGCTGGCGCATCTGGCGCGAGCGGATGGGGCGCTGCTGGTCGCGGTGGCCGGGTTGCTCGCCGTGTGGCCGGACGACCGCTCCACCTGGCGCGACCGGATCACCCATGCGCTGCTTGCGGCGATCGGCTATTTCGTGCTGATGGGGCCGTGGCTGGCGCGCAATGTAAGCGTCATGGGGGCGCCGCTGTCGACGGCCGGCACGGCGACGATCTGGCTGCGCGGGTATGACGAGCTGGTGCGCTATCCGCCGACCGCCTCGTTCGACAATTTCCTGTCGTGGGGCGTGGGAAACATCCTCGGGTCGCGCTGGGAAGCGCTCACTAACAACCTCGGCACGTTTGTCGCAGTCGAGACGTGGGTCGTGCTGGCGCCGTTCGCGCTGGTTGGCTTGTGGCGGCTGCGACGGAATCCGCTGGCACAGAGCGCCGCGCTCTACGCAATCGGGCTGCACGTCGCCATGACGCTCGTATTCGCCTATCCCGGCTATCGCGGCGGGCTGTTCCACTCGTCGGCGGCACTGCTCCCGTATTGGGCGGTGTGCGGCACGATTGGGCTGGACCGGGCGGTCGAAGCGCTCGGTAGACGGCGGCGCTGGCGAGTCCGGCAGGCGCAGGTGGTTTTTGGCGGGGCACTGGTCGTGATCGCGGCGTTGCTGTCGATCTATACGCTGGCGGCGCGGCTGCCATCGCTGAACCGGAATGCGGTCGTATACCACCAGCTTGCTGAGCACCTGCCGCCCGATGCGACTGTGATTCTCAACGATCCCCCGGCGTTGTACTATCACACCGGGCTGAGCGGCGTGGTGCTGCCCGATTCCCCGCCGGAAAACGTGCTCGACCTGGCTGAACGCTACGGCGCAACGCACGTCGTATTGGACCGGGACAGGACTGCGCCTTTT
>CBINGT010000423.1:0-3581 GCA_966250245.1 uncultured Anaerolineae bacterium | reverse complement strand
TGCCGGGCGAGATTCCGGAGCGCTATCGCGAGGCGTCGCCGATCAATCACATTCGCCCCGGTCTGCCGCCGACGCTGATCATTCACGGCCAGCGGGACCGGCTGGTGCCGCCCGTTCACTCCGAGCAGTTGTTCAATCATTTGCGTGCCGCCGGGGTGCGAAGCGTGTTGCTGCGCATCCCCTGGGGACGACATGGCGTCGACAGCCTGATCGTCGGTCTGACAGGGCCGATGATCCAGTACGATGTCGATCGCTTTCTTGCGTGGGCGTTCCACCAACCGCCCGCGCCGCACGCGGACGAACCGTCCGCTGACGAGTCGGGTGTCGCAACAGAAGCGAGGCAGGGAGTATGAGGGCGCTGGCACGATGCGTGCTGGTGATGGTCGCCGCTTTAGGAGCTTTGTCACTCACCCCAAACACGAGTGCTGGATCGGGCCCACGCCAGGAAAGCCCGGCTGTCTGGATGGTTGACGCTCCGGTGGTCGAGAGCATGTATCCGGATGGGCTGGTCTTCCGGCTGCGGGCGCAGAGCAACGCCGGGGAAATTGAGCGGGCGCGGCTGCTGTGGTATCGTCCCGTGCTGCGGCCCGGCGCGACGCGGCACGTCCAGGTTGAGGAAGCCAGCGTCGATCCGGAGGCGGGCGAGCTGGTCGCCATCTGGCGGCCGAGCGGCATGATGATGTTGCCGCCGTGGGCCGTGATCAGCTACCACTGGGAACTGCGCGACTCCGCCGGAAACACGTACACGACCGAGCCGCAGACTGCTGAATACGCCGACACCACGCGCGAGTGGACGCACAGCGAGTCCCAGGATGCGATCGTCTTCGCGCAGGGGCTGCCGGGGGAGATTGAAGCGCTGGTGCTGGACGCCATGGCTGCGCAGCGCGACACCTACGAAGCAGTGTGGGGCGCAGCTCTGCCTTACAAACCGCGCATTGTGCTGTTTGGCGACTATGACGCGTGGCTCGAATGGCGCACCGCCGATCGCAACACGAGCGATACGTCCATCGTGGTCGGGCAGACATTCGACGCGTGGGGCGTGATCGCACAGGTGATGCTCGGCCACCCGTCAGAGCAGGCGTACCGCGAGCTGGCGTATTCGGTCGTGCTGCACGAACTGGAACACCTCTATCAGTCGGAGTTCCTTGCCGGTCGGCGGCGGATGGACGTGCCCGGCTGGTTCTACGAGGGCGACGCGACGTTCTTTGAGCTAGAGCAGTCGTACCCGTATCTGGGGCGTGTCCGTGCAATGGCAGCGACGGGCGAGCTTCCGCCTCTGCTGGTCGTGAATATTGCCGATGCGCCGAGCGTCAGTGGCGACGACCCGCGTCTCGGCTATGACATCGGGTATTCGTTCTTTGAGTGGCTGCGTCAAAGCACGGGAGGGCTGGAGGCGCACGCTGCGATTATGGCGCTGCTGGCGGACGATGTGCCGTTCTTCGAGGCGTTGGAGCAGGCGCTCGGTCGCACGACGACCGAGATCGAGCGTGAGTGGCGGCTGTGGCTTGGCGCGTCTGAGGCTGCGCCGACGCTCATCCCTACCTGGACGCCGCCTCCCTTCCTAGTGCCGCCGACGCCGATGCAGTTTGGAAAGTGATTGCGTACCGGTTCGCATAAGGAGCATGCCAATATGGAGCAGATGCAGCCGATAATCGCCGAGCTCGTCGTGGAAAACGTGGACGCCTCGATTTTCTGGTATCGCGGCCTGGGCTTTGAGGTCGATGGCGAAGGGCTGCGCGACGACGACGGCTTGCAGTGGGTGAGCATGACGCGCGATGGGCGCCCGCTGTGGCTGCTGCGCGCCGACATCTCGCCGGACGATGCCAGAGGCGCACCGAGCGTGCGGTTGTATCTGCAAGTCGAGAATGTGGACGCGATTTACGAGCAGTTGGTTGCGCGCAACATACCTACCGAAAGCGCGCCCGAAACGCAGTGGTACGGGCTGCGCGAGTTTTCCGTGCGCGACCCTGACGGCTATCACTGGATTTTGAACCATCCCGTTCCCGAAGATCAGCGGCCGCCCGCGCCGAGCCCTGGCCCACTGCCGGGGCTCGACTGAGCGCGGCGTGGTCAGTTTGCCGGGCCGCTGTGTGGCCGCCCGGTTGGCGTGACAAGGCTCTCATAGGAGGATCCGCTTAATGGCACACGTTCCACCTGAAATTTTCCGCAAGTATGACATTCGCGGCACTGTCACCGGGCCGGACGCGCAGTTGACGCCGGACGTGGCGCGGCTGGTGGGGAAGGCGTATGGCACCTACGCGCAGCGCGAACTAGGGCTGACGCAGGTCTTCGTCGGCGGGGACAATCGCGCCTCGACGCCGCCGCTGATGGAAGCGGTGATCGACGGCGTGCTGAGCACCGGCCTCACCGTGACGGATGTCGGCCCGGTCATGACGCCGACTGTGTACTTCGCCTCGGCCTCGCAGGAGTATGCGGGCGGGATCATGATCACCGGCAGCCACCTCACCACGCAGTACAACGGGATCAAGATGGCTTACGGGCGGCTGGCGCTGGCCGATCAGCAGATTCAGGACCTGCTGCGCCTGATCCAGAACGACGACTTCCTGACCGGCCAGGGCGAGCTCAAGCGCGACTATCACATGGTCCACACCCACATGGCCGTCATCCAGAGCAAGGTGAAGCTCGGCGACCGCAAGCTGCGCGTGGTGGTCGATGCGGGCAACGGCCTCAGCGGGACGTATGTGCCGCCGGTCTTCCAGGCGTGCGGCGTGGACGTGATCTGCCTGTTCTGCGAGCCGGACGGATCCTTCCCCAACCACCTGCCGAACCCCGAAGATCCGGAACTGACCAAAGACCTCGAGGCGGCGGTGATTGCGAACAACGCCGACCTGGGGATCGGGTTTGACGGCGACGCGGACCGCTGCGGGATCATCGACGATCGCGGGCGGCACGTCGCGGCGGACCGGCTGCTGGCGCTGCTGGCGCGCGATCTGCTGAAGCGCATGCCGGGGGCGAAGGTCGTGTTCGACGTCAAGACGAGCCAGATGCTGCCGGACTTGATCCGCGAGAGTGGCGGCGAGCCGGTGATGTGGAAGTCGGGCCACAGCCTGATGAAAGCCAAGATGGCCGAGATCGGCGCACCGATCGGCGGCGAGGTGAGCGGGCATCTGTTCATCGGCGAGGACTACTACGGCTTTGACGATGCGCCGCTGGTGGCGTTGAAGGTGCTGGAACTGCTGAGCAACACGGACCAAGCGATCTCCACCTTGCTCGACGAGCTGCCGCACCTGGTCGCCACGCCGGAGATCATCATGAGCGCGCCGGACGACGTGAAGTTCCGCATCATCGACGCGGTGCGCGACCGGCTGCAAGATCGCTACGAGGTCGTGACGGTGGACGGCGCGCGTGCCCTGTTCGAGAATGGGTGGGGACTGGTTCGCGCCAGCAACACCCAGCCCGCGATCACCATGCGCTTTGAGGCACACACGCCTCTGCAACTGGTCGAGTATATGAAGCGCTTTGACTCGCTGCTGGACGACTATCCGCAGGTGGATCGCACCAATCTCCGGCGGCAGATCGAGGCATTCAGCGGCGAGCAGCCGGTACACTAGAGCGTATTC
>CBINGT010000422.1:0-3589 GCA_966250245.1 uncultured Anaerolineae bacterium | reverse complement strand
GGGGATGAAGCTCTCGACCGTTATCGTCAACTACAACACGCGCGACAAGCTGGCGCGGGCGCTGGAGTCTCTGCTGGCGGCGGGCGGCGTGACGTCGCACGAGATCATCGTGGTGGACAACGCCTCGGCGGACGGCAGCGCGGCGATGGTGCGGGAGCGGTTCCCCTCGGTACGGCTGATCGAGCCGGGCGAAAACCGCTGGTTTAGCGGCGGGAACAACCTCGGCTTCCGCGCCGCGCAGGGCGAGTACGTGCACATTCTCAACCCGGATACGGTCGTGCTGCCCGGTGCGCTGCCCACGATGATCGCCGCGCTGGACGCCGATCCGTCGCTCGGCGCGGTCACGTCGCGCATGACCTACGACGACGGGACGCTGCAACGCAACTGCTCGCGCCGGGTGACCTACGCGGACCTTGTTCTCGGCTACACGTTCGTCGGCGCGCTGTTGCCCGGCTGGCGGGATCGCCGCCGCGCGCGGATGTGGTACGCCGAGTGGGATCGTGAGTCCGATTGGGATGTGGAGATCGCGCCCGGCTCGAACATCCTGGCGCGGGGCGACGTGCTGCGGCGGATCGGCGGCTTTGACGAGCGGTTGAAGCTATATTTCACCGAGGATGATCTGTGCGTGCGGATCGCGGCTGAGGGGTGCAGGATCCGCTACATTGCCGGGGCGACGATCATCCACGACGAGCACGCCAGCACGGAGTCGATTCAGCGGCTGGCGACACGGATTTACTTTGACGACTTGATCACCTACACGCGGCTGCATTTCGGCGAGATGCGGGCGCGCGTGCTGGCGGCGCTGGTCCGCCCGACGCGCGCGGCGATCGCGTTGCGCCAGCGGCTGCGCGGGTGAGGCACGCGAAAGAGGGGCTACGCACATGACGGGACAACGCGCGCTGGTAACGGGAGCGGCCGGGTTCATCGGCAGCCACCTGGTCGAGATGCTGGTCCGGCAGGGAGTGCACGTTCGTGCGTTCGTGCGCTACAACTCCGGCCAGCGCGCCGGGAACCTGGAACTGCTGCCAGCGGACATCCGCGCCGAGGTCGAGCGCTATGACGGCGACCTGCGCGACCCGGACGCGGTGCTCGACGCGGCGCGGGGTATGGACTCGATCTACCATCTGGGCGCGGTGATCGCGATCCCGTATTCGTACAAGCACCCGCGCGAGGTGGTGGCGGTCAACGTGACGGGCACGCTCAACGTGCTGTCCGCCGCGCGCGATCTCGGCACGCCGAGGGTTATGGTCACGTCTACCAGCGAGGTGTACGGCACGGCGCAGCGCGAGCCGATCGACGAGGGGCATCCGCTCCACCCGCAGTCACCGTATGCGGCGAGCAAGGTCGCGCAGGACGCGCTGGCGCTGAGCTTTCACGCGACGTATGGCGTGCCGGTGCGGATCGTGCGCCCGTTCAATACTTACGGCCCGCGCCAAAGCGCCCGCGCCGTGATCCCGACCATCATCAGCCAGGCGCTGACGCGGGACGAAGTGCGGCTTGGTGCGCTGCATCCCACCCGCGACCTGACCTACGTGACCGACACGGTGCGCGGTTTTCTGCTGGCGATGGCGTGCGACGAGGCGATCGGGCGCGCGATTAACCTTGGCACCGGGCAGTCAATCACGATCGGCGAGCTGGCGGAGCGGGCGATCCGCCTGACCGGGCGCGACGTGCCGGTCGTCAGCGATGCGGCGCGCGTCCGCCCAGAGACGAGCGAGGTGCTGCGCCTGCGCTCGGATAACCGGCTGGCGCGCGAGCTGATCGGGTGGGAGCCGCAGGTCTCGCTGGATGAGGGATTGCGCCTGACGATTGAGTGGGTGCGCGAGCACCTTGACCGCTTTGACCCCGATCGCTACGTGATTTGAGCGCCATGCCGCACACGCTGTTATTTGTCTCTGCATATACCGGCTTGGGCGGGGGAGAGAGCGTCCAGCTTAACCTGATGGGCGCGCTCGACCCGGCGCGGTGGGCGCTCCATCTGGCGACCCCGCGCGACGGCCAGCTTTCTGAGGCGGCGCGCGCGTTGAACGTGCGAACGCATGTCGTGCCGTATCGCGGCGTGCCGACGTGGTTCCTGCCGCCGGTGTGGATGCGGTTCCCGGCCGCGCGGCGGCTGGCGGCCCTGGCGCGGGACGTCGGCGCGAGCGCGATCCACACCGATTATCACTCGCTGCCATTCGCAGTCGCTGCGGCGCGCGCCAACCGCATCCCGGTGGTATGGAACGCGATGGGCTGGTGGTTTCCGGTGTATCCCTGGCAGCGGCGCTTTTTCCGCGAGGGGATCACGCAGATTGTCGCGATCACCGAGGCGGTGCGCGATCGCTGGCTGGGCGCGGAGCCGTTCATGCCGCACGATCGCGTGCGCGTGATCGTGCCCGGCGTCGACCCGGCGCAGTATCACCCCGGCGTGGATGGCGGGCCGATCCGCGAGCGGCTGGGCCTCGGGGCGGACGCGCCGCTGGTTGGGATGATCGCGCGCTTCCAGCACGTCAAGGGGCACGACGTCTTTCAGGCGATGGCGCGGCGCGTGCTGGCGCAGATCCCCGAGGCGCGTTTCGTCGTCGCGGGGGAGAATGTGTTCGGCGTGTCGAAGGACGAAGCATACAAGCAGGACGTTTTGCGCGCGGCGCGGGAAGACCCGGCACTCAGCGCGGCGCTGACGTATCTCGGCTTCTGGCCGGACGCGCGCGAGGTGATCGCCGCGTCAGACGTGATCGTCTGCCCGTCGCGCTTCGAGTCGTTGGGAATGGTGCATCTGGAAAGCATGGCGATGGCCCGCCCGGTGGTCAGCATGGACAATGGCGGTCCAGCCGAGACGGTGGTCGACGGCGAAACCGGCTTCCTCGTCCCGCCGGAAGACCCCGATGCCCTGGCGGATCGCGTCGTCCGGCTGTTACGCGACCCGGCGCTGCGGCAGCGAATGGGCGCAGCCGGGCGCGAGCGGGTGCTGGCGCGCTACACCTCGTCGGGCTATGCGGAGCAGATCGCAGCCGTGTTTGAGAATGCGATCGGGAGCGTGCGCTGATGGACGTGCTGCTGATCTCACGCTGCCCGCCGTTCCCCCTGTATCACGGCGACCGGCTGATCCCCTACCATATCTCCCGGGAGCTGGCCGCGCGCCGCTACGGGATCGACCTGCTTGCGTTCTACAACAACCCGGTCGATCTGGCCGAGGTGCCGCGCTACGAGCAGTACTTCCGCAGCGTGAAGCTGATCCCTGAGCCGAGCCGCTCGTCCGCGAACTACTGGCTGCGCGCGCGGATGCCCGGCAGCCGCTTCCCGCGCCGCGCCGAGCAAAGCTGGTCCCCGGAGATGTGGCGCGCGATCGAGGAACGGTTGAAGAAGCGCGCGTATGACGTGGTGCACCTGTTCGGGGGCGTGCAGGTGTATGAATATCGCCACCTTGCCGCGCAGCTTCCGAACGTGATCGTCCCCTACGAATCGTACAGTCTGTGGCTGGAGCGCGCGGTCCGCGAGGCGCGTACACCCTTTGCACGGATGGCGGCGCGTCTGCGGCAGGCGATCGCGCGGCGCTATGAGAGCTTCATGTTCGAGGGGTACGATCGCGTCGTCGTGCTGACCGACCGCG
>CBINGT010000421.1:0-3639 GCA_966250245.1 uncultured Anaerolineae bacterium | reverse complement strand
TTTCCTTCCCTCCTTGTGGGGGAAGGATGGGGGGATCACTACTCCCCACTCCCTATTCCCTACTCCCCCGCCCTTAGCTAACCGCTAATCGCTAACCGCTAACCGCTGCCTTTACATCACCATCCGGGGATCGGCGGCGTCGCGCAGACCGTCCCCCACCATGTTCACGAACAGCACGGTCAACACGGTCAGGATCGCGGGCGGGATCCACATCCAGGGAAGCTGCTGCAGAATCTCCAGGTTGCGCGCTGCTTCGAGCATGTTGCCCCAGCTTGGCGTGGGCGGCGCGACGCCCAGCCCCAGGAAACTCAACCCGGCTTCGGTCAGGATCGCGTTGCCCACCGTGAAGCTGACCATTGCCACCATCGGCGCGATCACGTTCGGCAGAATGTGGATCGTGATAATCCGCCAGTTCGGCGTGCCGATGCAGCGCGCGGCGGTGACGAACTCCTGCTCTCGGAACGACAGGAACTGCCCGCGTACCAGGCGGACGGTCCCCGGCCAGCTCAGCCCGCCGATGACGATCACCAGTGTGGTGAGCGTGCGCGGCAGGAAGGTGGCGATCGTAATCATGATCACAATCGCGGGCAGCGTCATCACCACGTCGGTGAAGCGCATAATCACCATGTCGACCCAGCCGCCGTAATAGCCCGCCAGCGAGCCGAGCGTCAGCCCGATCACGGTCGAGAGCAGCGTCGCCGAGCCTGCCACCGCTAATGAGACGCGCCCGCCGTGAATGGTGCGGCTCCAGATGTCGCGTCCGATGCGGTCCGTGCCAAGCCAATGCTCGCTGCTCGGCGGCGATTTGCTGGCGCGCAGGTCCATCTGCTCGTAGGGGAAGCGCTGGACTTCGGCGGCGAATACCGCCAGCAAGATGATCGCGATCAACCCTAGCAGGCCGATGACGGCCAAGCGATTTTTCAGGAAGCGCCGCACCATCCGCCGCCCAGGCGAGGCGGGCGTCTTCTCGGCCAGGTCAAGCACCTCGCTCGAGGCCCACGCCGTGGCGGCCGGTTCGACGGCGGGCGCAGCGTTTGCGCCAGGGGTGGGGTTAGTCATAGCGAATCCTCGGGTCTACCAGCCCATAGGCGAGGTCGGTCAGCAGATTGGCGCCGAGCACCACCAGCGCGATCACCGTGTTCATGCCCATAATCAGCGGCACGTCGCGCCCGCCAACCGCATCCAGATACAGCGTGCCCATACCCGGCCAGCTAAAGATCGTCTCGATGAACACCGCGCCCACCACCAGGTTCGGCACGCTCAGGCCGATCATGGTGATCACCGGGAGCAGGGCGTTCGGGACGGTGTGCCGCCAGATCACGGTGCGGCGCTTCAGCCCTTTGGCGGTTGCGGTCCGCACGTAATCAGAGTTAATGACTTCGAGCATGCTGAAGCGGGTGTAGCGCATGAACGTGGCGATATATCCCAGGCTGAGGATTCCGGCGGGCAGGATCAGGTGGTAGACCGTGTCGCCTACGCTCGGCGCGGTGTGGACCGAGCGCATCCCGCCGGACGGGAAGATCCGCCAGTGGATCGTGAACAGATACAGCGCGAGGATGCCGCTGATAAACGCAGGCAGCGAGATCCCGACAAACGACAGTGTGGTGAGCGACACATCCCAGAACGAATACTGTCGCAGCCCGACGAACACGCCCAGCGCCACGCCGACCAGCACGCCAAACGCCATCGCGGTGCTCATCAGCAACAGACTGTTGCCCAGCCGACGCCCGATCATCGTGAGCACCGGCTCGCCGCTGATGTAGCTGCGGCCCATTTCGCCCTGCAGCGCATTCGTTGCCCACTTGATGTAACGCACCGGTGCGGGCTGGTCCAACCCGAACCGCTCGCGGATGGCCTGCAACGCTTCCTCGGAATAACTGATCTCGGGATTGATGTAGCGGTCCGCCACGTCGCCCGGCGCCAGCTCGACCAGCGTGAAGATGATGATCGTCACGGCGATGAGCACGGGAATACTCGCCAGCAGCCGCCGCGCCAGGTACTTCAGCATCGCGTTTCTCTCTCAAACTGACCCGGTCGGAGGGTGGCGAGGGGGGTCAGGCACGCCCGACCCCCGCTCGCGGAGTACCATCAGCGACTATTCAGCCGCCACCGTCCACAGCTCGGCGTGGTCCTCGTAGGGGCCGCCCGCCGGGCCGGGGAACCAGTAGAAGTCTTGCACGTCGTTGGTCGTCGCGGCGAAGCGGATCGCGGTCCACAGCGAGCCTTCGATCGCGTTCTCATTCTGGAACGCGCAGATGTCTTGTAGCAGGCCCATGTAGGCGTCCGGATCGGCCTCGCTGCGCGCCTGGGCGATCAGCTCGTCCAGTTCGGGATAGCTCGCGCCGGACAGCGTCTTGGCGTCGCCCACGGCGTCGGGATAGCCGCCCGTCTCATAGTACTGGAACGGGTAGCTGCCCGCCGTGTGGCCCAGGCCGCGATACGAGATCGACCAGCCCTCGCCAGTGTAGAAGTACGAGTTGTAGCCTTCCGCGTCCACGCGCGGAACCGTCTCGATGCCCACGTCCGCCAGGAACTGCTGCATCGCGGCCATCGCGTCGGCGTGGAACTGGCTATCGTAGTAGGTGACGATCTCGATGGGCTCGTCCTGCGACCAGCCCGCTTCCTCAAGTAGTTGGCGGGCCAGGTCAGGATTGTAGGCGTAGTCGTTGTACTCTTCCGGCCACATCGCGGGATACGCCGCCAGGCAGGGGACGACCGTCGCCGTACCGCCGAGCACTATTTCCGCAATCGCCTCGCGGTCAATCGCGTAGAGGAACGCCTGGCGGACGCGCACGTCCTGGAAGCGCTCTTCGCGCATGTTGAAGATCAGGTAATTGGTCACGCCGCTGGGGCCCTGGTAGATCACGTAATTGTCGTTTTCGGCCAGGCGCAGCGCCACGTCACCGCTGACGTAGGTGAACTGGATCTCGCCCGCCTCAAGCGCCAGCGTCGCGGCGGTTTCGTCCTCGAAGTAACGGTTGATCAGGCGGTCGAGCTTCGGCGCGCCGTTCCAATAGTTCGGGTTCGGCACCACAGCCCAGAACTGGTCGCGCACGAATTCGTCGTGCATGAACGGGCCGGTCCCGATCGGGGTGCTAAACCACCACTCGGCGGTGGCGAGGTCTTCAGGCGGGAAGTCGAGCGCGTGCTCCGGCAGGATGTACGCTTCCACCAGCTTGTACGGGAAGCGCGGGTCCGGGACGGCCAGCGTAAGCTCGATCGTCAGGTCGTCGATCACGTTGATGCCTTCGATCGACTCGGCCTCGCCAGCGCTGAACGCTTCGGCGCCGAGCAGGGTCTTGATCCCGGCCATGCCGACGGGAGCGGTCGCGGTCGAGCCGGGGCTGAGCACGAACTCGAACGTGAAGCGGACGTCATCGGCGGTGAAGGGCTCGCCGTCGTGCCAGACGACGCCTTCGCGCAGGTTGAAGGTCCACACGGTCGAGTCGTCGTTGCTGGACCATTCGGTCGCCAGTTGCGGCGCCAGCCCGCTGATGTCTTCGTTGTAGCTCACCAGCGGCGACCAGATTTTGATCAGCCAGGTGTTGCCGGCAGTCTGAATCCAGGGATGGGTCTGCGACAGGCCGCCCGGCCCAACGTCGAACCCGCCGACGAGGGTCCCGCCGCCACCCTGGGCGA
>CBINGT010000420.1:0-3645 GCA_966250245.1 uncultured Anaerolineae bacterium | reverse complement strand
CTGGTGAACAACGCCGGGATCATCCGCCGCGCGCCCGCACTCGATTACACCGTCGCCGACTGGGACGAGGTGATCAACATCAACCTGCGGGCGCTGTTCTTCCTGTCGCAGGCGGCCGGGCGCGTGATGGCGGCGCAGGGCAGCGGCAAGATCATCAACGTCGCGTCGATGCTGTCGTTCCAGGGCGGGATTCTCGTCCCGTCGTACACGGCGTCGAAGAGCGCAGTCGCCGGGCTGACGCGCGCGCTGGCGAACGAGTGGGCGCCGCTTGGCGTCAACGTGAACGCGATCGCGCCGGGCTACATGGCAACTGACAACACCGCGCCTCTGCGCGCCGATCCGGTGCGGAGCGAGGCGATTCTCGCGCGCATCCCGGCGGGTGACTGGGGCACGCCCGACGACCTGAAGGGCGCGGTCGTGTATCTCGCGTCCGACGCGGCACGCTACGTTCACGGCGCGATCCTGCCAGTGGATGGTGGGTGGCTCGCGAGATAGCGAGTAGTTAGCGGTAGCTAGAGCGAGTTGAGAACCGCGAAAGCAGACAGACTCGTGTAGGGGCGCAGCTTGCTGCGCCCGTTTTTTGTCTACCCACTAGATATCATGTCTACGGGCCGAGCAAGCTCGGCCCCTACGGGAAGTTTTCTTGTGGCGTTCGTCCCGCCTTCGGCTCTTGCTTTTTGCTAACCGCTAATTGCTGCTCTACGTCAGCGTCTTTCGCGTGCGGGGATCGGCCAGATCGCGCAGGCCGTCGCCGATGAAGTTCAGCGCCATGACGACCGTCAGGATCGCCAGGCCGGGGAACGTGCTGAGCCACCACTGGTCGTAGCGGTCGATCCCATCGGAGACCATGCGGCCCCATTCGGGCGATGACGGCTCCGGCCCCAGGCCGAGGAAGCTCAGCCCGGCGAAGATCAGGATCGCGTTGCCCACGTCCAGCGTCGCCATGACCAGCGCAGGCGCGACGCAGTTCGGCAGGATCGTGCGGAACAGGATGCGCAGCGGTGATGCGCCGATCGCGCGCGCCGACTCGACATACTCGTTCGACTTGACGCTGATGACCAGACTGCGGATGATGCGCGCGTAGTTCGGCCACCAGACCACAGTCATGGCGATGATCGCATTGTTCACGCTGGGGCCGAGCGCCGCCGCGATCGCCATCGCCAGGATGATGATTGGGAACGCCATGAAGACCTCGGTGAAGCGCATCAACAGCTCGTCCCACAGCCCGCCGATGTAACCGCCAATTGCCCCGAACACCGTGCCGATCACGGTCGCGCTGGCGACCACCAGCAACCCGGCAGGCAGCGAGGTTCGCCCGCCGTAGAGCACGCGCGCCAGCACGTCGCGGCCAAGCTGGTCGGTGCCGAACCAGTGCGCGCCGCTGGGGCCCTGCAAGCGCGCCATAATGTCCTGCGCCAGCGGGTCGTACGGGGAGATCTGGTCCGCGAACAGCGAGACGATGATCCACGCCACACAGATGATCACGCCGACGACCATCAGCGGGTTCTGCCCGGCGCGCACGCGAATCAGCCGCCAGTCGATTGAGGAAGCAGAATCATTCAAACGAGCGATCATCGTGCGACTATTCCTGGCGCAGGCGTGGATCGAGCACGTAATACAGCAGGTCCACGATCAGATTCATCACGACGAAGACAATGGCGATCAACATGCTGACGCCCATGATCGCAGGGAAGTCGAGCGTGCGTGCGGCGTTGTAGGCGTAGCGCCCGATCCCTTCCCACGCGAAGATCGTCTCGGTCAGCACGGCGCCGGAAAGCAGGCTCCCGTACGACAGACCGATGATCGTCACGACGGGCATCAGCGCGTTTCGCAGGCCGTGACGGAGTATGACGGTCCGCTCTTTCAACCCCTTGCTGCGCGCGGTCGTCATGTACTCGCGGGACAGCACTTCGAGCATGGACGAGCGTGTGATGCGGGTGATCAGCCCCGACGAATACGCGCCAAGCACCAGCGACGGCAGCAGAAGATGCTCGACGGCGTTGCGGAAGGTGCTCCACTCTCCGGCGAGCAAGCTGTCGACGGTGTACAGGCCGGTCACATGCGGCGGCGCGGGGACGCGGGCGTCGAGCCGTCCGGGCCCAGGCACGATTCCCCAGCGCAGGTACAGAAGCAGCAGCCCGATCAGCGCCAGCCAGAAGACCGGCGCGCTGACGCCGATCAGCGAGACGAAGCGCACGATGAAGTCGATCGGTTTGTTGCGCCACACCGCCGAGATCACGCCGAAGATGACGCCCACCACCACGCTGACGACGATCCCGGCAGTTGCCAGCTCAATGGTCGCGGGCAGGAAGCGCGCCAGTTCGTCGGCGATTGGGCGGTGGCTGCGGATCGAGGTGCCGAGGTCGCCTCGCAGCAGGTTGCGTATATAGGTCAGGTACTGGATATGCAGCGGCTGATCCAGCCCCCACTTCGCGCGGAAGGCGGCGACGATCTCGGGGTCGGCGGCGGCGCGCTCGCCCAGGTTCGCGGCGGTCGGGTCGGCGGGGATGCTGTTCGAGATCAGGAACGCGACGAGGGAGATTCCGACCAGCAGCGGGATCATCAACAGCAGGCGGCGCGCCAGATACTTGTGCAGAGCCATAGGACTGCCTGGCTGACTTTCAAATGGGACGGCGAGAGCCGGGTGTGCCGGTCCCGCCGTCCACCATCAAACGACGCAAGTTAGCGGGAGAGTAGCGTGAGGTCCACGCGCCACTGCCCGTTATAGGCGAACCCTTGCAGGTCGCTGCGATAGGCAAAGTGCACGCCCGGCTGGAAGAGCGGCGCATACGGCCCGTTCTCTTGCAGCCAGCGCTGGATCTCGCCGAACAGCTCCGCGCGCACGGCCGGGTCAAGCTCCGTCTTCACCGCATCGCGCAGCTCGAGGATCGCCGGATCGGCGTTCTCGTCGGTCCAGTTGGCGCGGTTGCCCACCACACCGCTCGGCAGGAACTCCACGTAGTCAAGCGTGTCGTAGTAGTCCGGGTTCCAGAGCCACAGGCTGAAGCCCTGCTCGCCGTTGCGGTAGAGGTCGAGCGACACCTGGAACTCTTGCGGGACGAGGTTGACGGTGATGCCGACCTGCGCGAGGTCCGCCTGGACCTTCTGGGCGACGATGCCGAACTCGGTCCCGATGTAGTTGAAGTCCGGATACTCGAGGTCGATCGTGAAGCCGTCGGGGTAGCCCGCTTCTGCGAGCAGGGCGCGCGCCTGGTCAAGGTCCTGCGGCAGCGCCTCGGACGGATCAAGCGCGCCCGCGAAGCCGATCGGGACCATCGAGGCCGGGGTGTTCGCGCCCGCGCCGCTCAGGAAGCGCAGCTCCTCATAGTTCAGCGCGTAGCGGATCGCGCGCTGGACCAGCGTGTTGCTCACCGGGCCGCCGACCTCTGGATCCATGTTCATCAGCAGCCAGATCAGCGTGTCGCTCTGGGTGGAGAAAACTTCGATGTCCGGATTCGCCTCGAACGAATCGAGCTGATCCGCAATCACGTCCATCGCGATGTCGATGTCACCGGCCTCCAGCGCCAGCTTCTGGGTCGAGGTTTCCGGCAGGTTCTGGATGATGATCCGGTCGAAGTAGGGGGGCTCGCCCCAGTAGTTCGGGTTGCGCACCAGCACGGTCTGGACGGTTGGCTCGTAGCTCTC
>CBINGT010000419.1:0-3663 GCA_966250245.1 uncultured Anaerolineae bacterium | reverse complement strand
GATGAAACCCGTCAGCACGCCGATATGAAACAACACGGCAGGAAGGCACAGCCAGTACAACGCGCTTGGCAGATCGTAGTGCGTTACCAGCAGGACCAGCACGATCGCGTGCGCGATCAGGCTTAGCAGCACGATCCCCGTGCCGATGAGCAGCAGAAGCCCGCGCTGCGTCGCCATCGACGAGGAGATACGGTTGATGCGGCGGCTGAGGCTGGGCGACGAATCCAGGCGGTTTGTGAGAGGCCGGAATATCATTTAGATCACCTTTGTTCTAATTTAGGTAATAAGTAAATAAGTGCTATACCCCCGATTTTACGCGTCTTCGCCCGCTTCATTAGCCGAGCGGAACGCTTCAAGCCGCCCCACCGCGCGCGGCGGCACGCGGACCGTCACCTCGACGCCGCGCTCAGTGTGTGTTTCGTTCTCAACGACACCCATCTCATGCACGGTGGATAGCACATCCCCCTGCGCGTACGGGATGAGCAGCGTCATCTCGACCAGCGTCTCGCTCAGCGCCTGCCCGATGGCCTCGCGTAGTTCTTCTAGCCCCCTACCCTTCAACGCAGAGGTCCGCACTACCGCACGATAGCCGAGACCCTCGAGCGCCGGGGGAAGCGCCTGCTCGCCCCGGTCGATCTTGTTCAGCACCAGAATCTTCGGGATGCGCGTCGCGTCCAGCTCGGCGAGCGTATCTTCCACCACGTCGATCTGATCCCACGCGTGCGGATCGCTGATGTCCACCACATGCAGCAGCAGGTCCGCCTCGACCACCTCTTCGAGTGTCGCACGGAAAGCGGCCACCAGCGTCACCGGCAGCTTCTGGATGAACCCGACCGTGTCCGACAGCAGCACCGCGCGACCGTTCGGCAGCTCAATGCGGCGCGTCGTCGGATCGAGCGTGGCGAAAAGCTGGTTCGCGACGTACACATCCGCGCCAGACAGCGCATTGAGCAACGTGGATTTGCCCGCGTTGGTATAGCCGACCAGCGCCACGGTTGGGATACCGGCGCGGTTGCGCTGCATGCGGTGTCGCTGGCGGTGGGCGCGCACACCTTCCAGTTCCTCTTTCAGGTGGGTGATCCGCCGACGGATCTCACGCCGGTCCACTTCAAGCTGCGTTTCGCCGGGGCCGCGCAATCCGACGCCCGCCGCCCCACCCCGCGCCGCGCCGCCGCCTGCCTGCCGCGCCAGGTGTGTCCACTGACGGGTAAGCCGTGGCAGGCGATATTCGTATTGCGCCAGCTCCACCTGCAGCGCGCCCTCGCGGGTGCGCGCGTGCTGCGAGAAGATCTCGAGAATCAGCGCGGAACGGTCGATCACCTGCACGTTCTCGCCAAGCCGCTTCTCAAGCTCGCGCTGGTGGCGCGGCGACAGCTCGTCGTCGAAGATCACCATATCGGCGTTCGTCTCGGCAACGCGCTCGATCACTTCCTCGAGCTTGCCGGAGCCAATAAACGTCGCCGGGTCGATCTGGGAAACACGCTGCACCACCCGGTCGACCACCTCGACGCCCGCCGTGCGCGCCAGCAACGTCAGCTCGTCCAGCGAATCATCTACCGGCAGCGGCGGGCGACTTCCACGCACTTCCACGCCGATCAGCAGCGCGCGGTTGGGGTTTAAGTTCGTCTCGTGTGTGTTAATGGGTCGGGTCCCTTTCTTCCACCAGCTCGCATTCCTGCTGCGCCAGAAACGCCTCCAGCGCCTCGGCTGCGCGTGCCGCGTACGCCTGCTGGCGCTCGCGCTTGCCGCGCGGGGGATTGTCGAGCGGCGGCAAGATGCCAAAGTTAGCCTTCATTGGCTGAAATTCACCCGGCTCTGCGTGCGTGATGTAGTAACACAGCGCGCCGAGCATCGTCTCGCGTGGCAGCGTCCACGGCTCGCACCCGCTGACCAGCCGCGCCGCGTTGATACCTGCCAGCAACCCGGTCCCGATGTTGCCGACATACCCTTCCACGCCCGTAATTTGACCGGCAAAGAACAGGTCGTCGCGGTCGCGGAACTGCAGCGTCGGGCGCAGGTGCATCGGCGAGTTGACGAAGGTATTGCGGTGCATCTGGCCGTAGCGCGGGAACTCGGCATTCTCCAGGCCAGGGATCATGCGCAGAACGCGCTTTTGCTCGCCCCAGCGCAGGTTCGTCTGGAAGCCGACGATGTTGTAGAGCGTCCCGGCCAGGTTATCCTGGCGAAGCTGCACGACCGCATACGGACGCTTGCCAGTGCGCGGATCCCGCAGGCCGACCGGGCGCAACGGTCCAAACGCCAGCGCCTCGCGCCCGCGCGCCGCCAGCCGTTCGACCGGCAGGCAGCCCTCGAAGAACTGCGGATCGTCGCGCTCAAAATCCTTCAGGTCGATCAGCTCCGCCGAGAGCAACGCATCCACGAAGCGCTCGTATTCCTCGCGCGTCATCGGGCAGTTGATGTAATCGCCCGTCTCGTCCTCGCCGCGACCGTAGCGGCTGGCGCGGAACGCGATATCCATGTTGATCGTCTCGGCGTCCACCCTCGGCGCAATCGCGTCGTAGAAATACAGGTGTTCCTCGCCGACCAGCGCCGCGATCTCCGCCGACAGCGCAGGCGACGTCAGCGGACCGGTCGCCAGGATCACCGGACCGTCAGGGATCGACGTCACTTCCTCGCGGATCAGGCGGATATTCGGGTGATTGGCGATGTGCTCGGTCACGCGCGACGCGAACGCCTCGCGGTCCACCGCCAGCGCCCCGCCCGCCGGAACCGCCGTCTCTTCGGCGCAGCGCATCAGCAGCGACCCCAGTCGCCGCAACTCCGCTTTGAGCACTCCCGGCGCGCGATCGGGCAAATCGGAGCCAAGCGAGTTGCTGCACACCAGCTCGCTCAGCCATTCGGTGACGTGCGCGGGCGTGTTGCGCACCGGCCGCATTTCATACAGTTCGACGGTAATCCCGCGCTCCGCAAGCTGCCACGCCGCCTCGGAACCGGCCAATCCCCCGCCGATGACTTTCACAGTTGGTTCCATTACTCCACATCCCAATTGAGTAGCGATCAGCAGTTAGCGGTTAGCGATTAGCGAAAACCAAAACAGGTTTTAGAGCGTGTGAGACGAGAATTTCAACGGGCGGAGCTTGCTCCGCCCCTACAGCAGACTGCTCCACAGCCGCGGATTGCGCTGGATCCCGCCCGGCGCCCTGCCCTTGCTAACTGCTAACCGCTAATCGCTAACTGCTGTTTTCCCATTCTATCGGGCGGCTACTGGCTTGTCCATGCTGGTCGCCCGTTGGACGCGCCCAAGCGCCGCCTCGTACGCCTGGCGCAGCGCGGCGTATTCCGGGCCGCTACCTGGGATCAACGCCAGCGCCTGCGCGTACGCCTCGATCGCGCGCGGATACAGGCCCTGCGCGGCGTAGCTGTCGCCGAGCAGGCTAAACACGCGATAGTCGAGGATCGCATCGCCTTCCGCGTCGGCGGCGGCGCACATGGCTTCCAGAGTCTGCGCGGCGCGCGCCGGATCACCGTGATCGTAGCACGCACGCGCGATCTGAAGCTGGAGCGTGTCGCCAAGCGGGTGATACGGGTTGTACGCCAGCGCAGTGTCGAACGCCTCAGCCGCCGCGTCAAACCGTCCCAGGCGCAGGCACAACTCTCCGATCGTTTCGTAGACTCGCCCCCACGTCACGTCCACACCCAGCG
>CBINGT010000418.1:0-3664 GCA_966250245.1 uncultured Anaerolineae bacterium | reverse complement strand
ACGACGTATACCGGCCAGCCCGTCTGCGGGAAGCAGTTGACGACCGTTGGCGGGGCCTGCGTCGGATTGGGCAGGGCGATGTCGGTGGCGGTCGGTGTCGGCGTCAGGATCGTGATCGCGGGGGTGACGGTAGCGGTGAGGGTGGTCATCCGCTCGACGGTCGGCGGCACCGTCGCGGTCGGGGAATCGATACTGCTCAGCGTGCAGGCGAGCGTAGCAAGCGCCAGCGCCACCCCCGCCAGCGCGCCGCGAGCGCGAATCAGCCTGAAGCGTGGCATGAGCCTCTCCCCTTTGCCTCGGACCGGCGGGTTCCCCGTCACGCCGGTTTCTCGTGATTATACCCCAGGTGGGCGGCGGGCATTTGCCGGGCGGCGGTCCGTTTGCCTACAATCCGGCGTAGAAAGGCAGGGAGAGATTGTGACACAGCTTGATCAGGAACAGCTTCATGGCTATGACGCGGCGCGCGAAGGCGTGGCGCTTTGGCGGGTGCCTGAGCCGGGATGGCTGGTGATCGCCGGAGACGACCGCGACGACTTCGTGCAGCGCCAGACGACCAACGACGTGCGCCAGCTTGCGGACGATCGCATTCTGTTGACGGTGCTGACCTCGGCCACGGCGCGCATCCTCGACGTGTGGCGGCTGGTGCGCGACGGCGACGCGATCGGCGTGATTACGCTGCCCGGTCGCGGTGCGGCGACGGCGCATTACCTGCAGCGGCGCATCTTTTTCATGGACAAGGTGACCGTCACCGACGCGAGCGAGTCGCTGGCGCAGGTGGACGTGTTCGGCCCCGGCGCGGCGGGCGCGCTCGCATCGCTGGGCCTGGCAGACGCTCCCGAACCTGACCGGCTGGCGACGTTCACGTGGCAGGGCGAGACGGTGCGCGCCCTCGGGCAGAGTGGGGCGCTTGGCCTCGGCTGGCGGCTGCTGGTCCCGCACGGGGCGATCGATTCGCTCGAAGCGCGGCTGCTTGAGGGGGGAGCCAGCGCGCTCTCGCCGGGCGCCTATGAGGTGGTGCGCATTGAGGCAGGGCTGCCCGCCGCCGGACGCGAGCTGACCGACGCCTACACGCCGCTCGAAACCGGGCTGCACGCCGCCATCCACACCGCGAAGGGTTGCTACACCGGGCAGGAAGTCATCGCGCGCCAGATCAACTACGACAAGATCACGCGGCAGATGGTCGGGTTGCGGCTGGACGCGCCGGTCGAGCCGGGCGCGGTGGTGCAGGTCGAGGGGCGCGGCGCGGGCGAGGTCACGTCGGCGGTGGTGTCGCCGCGCTTCGGCCCGATCGCGCTGGCCGTGCTCAAGCGCCCGCACTTCGAGCCGGGGACAGTCGTTTCGGTCGTCGCCGGAGATGAGGCGGTGCGCGGCGAGGTCGTGCCGCTGCCGTTCGCGTGAGGCGTGTGCCTTCTACGTGACCGTATTTCGTTGATGCGTAGAACCTCACCCCTTTTCCCCTCTCCGCGCGCGGAGAGGGGAAAAGGGGACGGGTGTTAAGGGGTGAGGTTTGCTCAGCAAACAGCAAACGAGGCCGGGAGCTTCTGCCCCTGGCCTCGTGCTTTTGCGCGTGATGTGGGCGTGTCGCCCGTTTAGTGACCGCCGCAGCCGCAGCTCGGCCCGCAGCCCGAGTCGTACGCGTCGTCGGCGTCTTCCGCGGTGCGGAACGAGTGCCCGCAACCACACGACGAAATCGCGTTCGGGTTGTTGATCGCGAAGCCGCCGCCCATCAGGCTGTCCACGTAATCGATCTCCGAGCCGCGCATGTACATCAGGCTGTTCGGGTCGATCACAAGCTGCACGCCATCGACCTCGACGCGATGGTCCTGCGGGTAGAAGTTCGGCTCGAAGGCCATCCCGTAGGACAGGCCGGAGCAGCCGCCGCCCTGCACGAACACGCGCAGCGCCACGCCGGTCAACTCGCGCTCTTCCATCAACTGGCGGATCTTCGTCAACGCGACAGGTGTCACGGTTAAGACGGGGGTTTCCACATGAGTTTCTTGCTGAACGTCGGCCATCAGTATCTCCTGTCGGCGCCTTTCTGAGTTTATTCGATGTCGTCGAATCGGCGTGCCGAATCTTGGCTATAAGTCTAGCAAGCCCGTCCCCGGAAGTCAATTAAGATGACACAAATGTGACAAATTGCGCCGTTGCGGCGTCATTCGGCGGCTGGCGCGTCCGGCGGCGGAGCATGGCGCGGCAGCCCGATCAGCAGCGCCAGCGGACCGGCCATCAGCAGCCACATCGCCGTGCCGAGTCCGGCCGCCTGCGCGACCGCGCCGATCGCCAGGGGCAGCAGGCTCCCCGCCAGCCCGGCGACGTTCGCCGCCGCCAGCGCCGCGCCGCTCTTTCCGGGCAGCGTGGCGTAAAGCTGCGCCTGCGGGATCGCATACCAACCCGCGTTGACCAGCCCCAGCGCGCCGAGCAAAACGAGCTTCAGCGGCAGCGGCTCGACCAGCAGGAACGCCGGGAACAGCAGCGCCGCGGCCAGCGCGCTCCACCGCAGATAGCGCAGCCCGCGCACGCGTTCCAGCAGAGGGATCAGCAGCGCGTCGCCGACTAGCCCGACGCCCGCCCAGATCGTGACCGCCAGCGCGGCCGTCGTCGCGGAGACGCCTGCCACGTCCACGAAATACAGCGCCAGAAAGCCGTACAGGACGTCGAGCAGCAGGTCGCTGAACTGCAGCAGGATCAGCCAGCGCAGGACGTCCCGCTTCTGCACCGCACGCCACGCGTCGCGCAGGCCCTGGCGGAATGTGGTCGGCGCCTCGTCCTCATCCGACGCGTTGTTTCCCGGGGCGTGGAGCGGCTGTCGCCACGCGCCCGCCAGCGGGATCAGCGTCACCACAGCGAACAGCGCGAACAGCCCGCGCCACGTCGCGCCGAGCGCGATCGCTCCGCTGAGCGCCAGCGGCCCCGCCAGCACGCCGACCGACCCGGCCAGCGTCCAGCGCGCCATGTTGTGCTCCCGGCGATCGGGCGCGGCGTCCATCAGCGCGGCTTGGGACAAGCTGACGAACGCGCCCGACGCCGGATACAGCAGCACGAACGCGATCAGCAGGGCGACAAAGCTCTGGCTGAGCGCGGCGATCCCCAGCGCCACGGCGAACAGCACGCCCCCGCCCAGGATGATCGCGCGCCGGTTCCAGATGTCGCTCAGCACGCCGAGCACCGGTTCCACTGCGCTGCTGAACAGGCCAGGGATGCCGAGCAGCAGCCCGACCTCGGCGTAGGACAGCGCGAGATCGCGGCGGATGTACGGCCACGCGGCCTCGCGCGCGCCGAAGACCAGCTCATCCAGAAACTCGATCAACAGGAGCGCCGCGACCAGACCCGAGGCGCGGCGCGTCCAGACAAGACGGCGGCTCACGTGTGGCTCCTGTGGTGGGTGAATGGCTATTCGACGACGTTGATCACGACGCCCTGCGTGTCGGCGGCGACGGTCAGCGTGCGGATGCTCACGCCCGCGTCTGCGAACGCATCCGCCAGTGCCTGCTCGATCGCAGCGTGATCGCGCGCGGCGAAGGCTGCCAGCGCTGGACCCGCGCCGCACAGCGCGATACCGGCCGCTCCGGCCTGCAACGCGGCGTCGATCGCCTCGTCGCTGCCGGGGATGTCGTCGCGGCGATACGGCTCGTGCAGCCGGTCGGAGAGCGCGCGGCCCAGC
>CBINGT010000417.1:0-3680 GCA_966250245.1 uncultured Anaerolineae bacterium | reverse complement strand
CCCTGCTGGACGAGTCGGTCGAGGCGCCGCTCGATGGCCGGGCGCGCAACGCGCTAATCCGCTTCGCCTCGATGCTGGCGAGCTGGATCGAGCAGCGGGGCACGCTGTCGCCCGCGGACCTGCTGACGACCGTCTTGAAGGACACCGGCTATCTGAATTATCTCAACGATGGAACGGAAGAGGGTCTCAGCCGCGCCGAGAACGTGCTGGAGCTTCGCACCGTCGCGGCGAGCTATGAAGGACTGGACCTGACCACCTTCCTCGAAGAAGTCTCGCTGGTGTCGGACGTGGACACGCGCGACGACGAAACCCAGGCGTCCAGCCTGCTGACTCTGCACGCGGCCAAGGGGCTGGAGTTCCCGGTCGTGTTCATCGTCGGGCTGGAAGAGGGCGTGCTGCCGCACATCCGCAGCATGGAAGACCCGAGCCAGATGCAGGAAGAGCGCCGCCTGATGTATGTAGGCATCACCCGCGCCAAAGAGCGGCTGTACTTGCTCTATGCGTTCCGCCGCTCGCTGTTTGGCGACAGCAGCGCCAACATGCCCTCGCGCTTCCTGTACGACATCCCGGAGCACGTCCGCACCGGCGACCTGCTCCGCCAGAAGGGCACCGCCGCCGCAAATTCGCAAACCTACCACGACATGACCCGCTGGGACCGCGCCGCGAGCGTCGCGCGCCAGCAGTCCGCCCCGAAAGCGCGCGCGCCCAAGCCGACCCGCTTCAAAGCCGGGGCGTGCGTCTATCACCGCAAGTACGGCGAGGGCGTGGTCGTATCGAGCACGGTGCGCGGGGAACTGGAAGAGGTCGAGGTGTTGTTCCCCGGCGGAACCGGCCAGAAGACGATCATCGCGGACTTCCTCTCGCCGATGGAGTCGTAAGCGAGCCGTAAAATCTCTAAATTTTTCATAAAAATTCCTTGCCCCACCTGCTCAACAGACGTATAAATGCTACGTGAGCGGGTAGCAATACGATTAAGGTGGCGAGGAAATGAGCCTATTCGCGCGCCTGTTGGCGCTTTTTGCGGCGCTGAGCATCGCGCTGCTGATTGCAATTACAGTGGACGTCGACAGCAGCGCCAACGTGCCGCAGGTCCGCGCGGTACTGGAAACCGAGCCAGTACTTAGCCCCGGCGATGCCGCCGACGACGTCGCGATCTGGATTGACCCCAGCAACCCGCTCCGCAGCATGATCGTGGCGACAGACAAGGATCGCGGGCTGGTCACCTACGACCTGTCCGGAAATGCGCTGCAACACCTTGCGATGGGCGAGATCAACAACGTCGATCTGCGCGACGGATTCTCGCTGGGCGGGGAGCGCATCACCCTGATCGCGGGCAGCAACCGCACCGATAAGACGGTCGTGGTGCTGACGATCGACCCGGTAACGCGGTTGCTCCGCGTGCTGAATTCCGTCCCGATCCGCGTTTCGCTGGAAGACGCCTACGGCCTTTGCATGTACCACAGCCCCAAGAGCGATCGCTTCTACATCTTCGTGACCAGCACCGGAAACGGTGCGGTCGAGCAGTGGGAGATGTTCGACGACGCGGGGAAGGTCGGCGCGCGGCAGGTGCGCAGCTTCATCGTCGGCTCTGATGCGGAAGGGTGCGTCGCGGACGACCAGAGCGCCACGCTGTACGTCAGCGAAGAAATGCGCGGCATCTGGAGATATGGCGCCGAGCCGTCTGACGGCGACGCGCGTATGCTGATCGACCACATCGGCGGGGAAAACCCTCTGAAAGCCGACCTCGAAGGGCTGGCGATTTACCAGGGCGCGTCCGGCGCAAGCTACCTCGTCGCGTCGAACCAGGGCAACAGCGAGTTCGTTGTTTACGACCGCGCGAACGGCTACGCCTACGTTGGCAGCTTTAAGATCGGCGGCGGCGCGACAGTTGACGCGGTCACCTTGACCGATGGCATCGACCTGACGCACGTTAGCCTCGGCCCGACCTTCCCTCAGGGCGTGCTGATCGTGCAGGATCACCGCAACACCAATCCGATAGCGAACCAGAACTTTAAACTCGTGTCGTGGGCGGACGTAGCCCGCGCGCTGGATCTGCCCGACGCGTCTGCGACAGCGACTCAGGAGCCACTCAGTCCCGCGCAGGCGCAGGCATCGTAAAGGAGCGTCTCCCATGAAGCTGGGCGCTGTGTTCCCACAAACCGAGATCGGCCCCGATCCCGAATCCGTCCGCCGCTATGTCGAGGCGGTCGAGGCGCGGGGGTTTGACTATCTGCTGGTCTACGATCACGTCCTGGGCGTAGAGCCGGACCGCTACAACGCGCGCGGCTGGTCATACACCGGAGAAGATCAATTCCACGAGCCGATGGTGCTGTTCGGCTATCTGGCCGCGATCACGCAGCGGTTAGAGCTGGTGACCGGCATCCTCGTGCTGACGCAGCGCAACACGCCGCTTGTCGCCAAGCAGGCTGCCGAGGTCGATCGCCTGTCGGGCGGGCGGCTGCGGCTGGGCGTCGGCGTGGGGTGGAACGTCGAGGAAATCCGCGCGATGGGCTACGACCCGCGCAATCGCGGCCGCCGCCTGGACGAGCAGGTCCGCCTGCTGCGCGCGCTGTGGTCCGAGCCATACGTCGATTTCGAGGGCGAGTATCACACGATTCGCGGCCTGGGGATCAACCCGCTCCCACGCGAGCGCCACATCCCGCTGTGGTTCGGCGGCACGGCCGACCCGGTGCTGCGTCGCATGGCCGAGCACGGCGACGGCTGGATCGCGCAGAGCGTTTCGCCGGAGCGCGGGCGCCCGATGGTCGATGCGCTGCACCGCTATCTGGAAGAGCAGGGGCGCGACCCGGCATCCTTCGGGATCGACGCACGCGTGTCGATCCAGCAACAGCCGCCCGAAACGTGGCCGGAATACATCGGCGGCTGGCGAGAGCTTGGCGCCACGCATTTCTGCTGTAACACGATGAAGATGGGCTTCCGCTCGATTGAGGAGCACCTCGCCGCGCTGGACGAGTTCAAAGCGTTTATGAGTCAGGCGTAAGCGCCCGCCGCTCGACCACCGCCTCGAACGCCGCGTCGTAGCGTGGCGCAAGCTGCCGCCAGTCGAACTGGCGCACGAACTCGCGTAGCTCCGGCGGAGCGGGAGATGGGTTCAGCAAGCGCTCACGCAGGCGGAAATACAGCCCGGAGTCGGCGCGATAGAGCGCGTTGGCGTGTTGCGATTCGGGGATCAGGTCCGGGTAATTCAGCCGCCATGGCAGCACCGGCCAGCACCCGCAATAGATCGCCTCGACCACGCTGATCCCAAAGAAATCGTGCTTCGCGCTGCTGGCGACGATATCCGATTCCCACAGCAGCCGCGCATAGTCGGCGAACGAGTCGAGATAGCCAAACTGTATCACCCGATCGCCGAGCAGGTCGCGCGCCGCCTCAAACTCGGTGGGCTGCTGGCGCTGGTTCTCGCCGACGATCGCCACGCGGAACGGCACATCCTCGGCCGCCAGCCGCGCGAGCGCCTTGAAGAACGGCTCCGGATTCTTGTCGAACTCCCAGCGATGATTCCACAGCACCAGCGGCGGCAGCGCGGAAGCGGACGGTTCTTTCGGGCGATACGGGTCGTACCGCTCCAGGTCCAGCCCGACCGGCAGCACGCCAGAGCGCTCGCGGATCTGCGGGATGGTGTGCAGGCTGTTGTAGTCGGGGAAGTGCTTCAGCAGGCG